>NZ_JBEXMX010000002.1:0-107204 GCF_040610755.1 Gordonia sp. NPDC003585
CGCCACGCAGGTCGACGACGCGGCACGCGGCGGCGATGCGACGGCCATCGACATCTGTCGCCGGGCCGCCGCCGAACTGGCGACCTCCGCGTCGGCCGCACTGCACCGAAGCGGATGGTCGTCCGGGCGGGATGCACGGATCAGCTGGATGGGAAATGTGCTGTCGCACAACGACCTCATCCGCGAGACATTTGCCGACGAGATGATCCGGCGAGCACCCGGCGCCACCGTTGGCGCCCCGCTGGGCACCAGTCTCGATGGCGTCGACCTACTACTGGCGCTTCCTCCCGAACATGCCCTCACCGCGTCCGTTGCGCGGGCTGCAGCTTAGTGGTCCTGTCCACTCAGGACCCGGCAGTGTAGGTCGGCGGGTTCTGCGTGAGGTCCACCTTGCCGCTCATGTAGTCGCTCGACGTCGTGTTGCGCGGAGCGTCGTCGTAGGTGGGCACATAGGTGAGTCCCCACTCGACGATGCCCGACACCCTCACCTTGAGGTCGTTGTCATAACCCAGGCTGGCATCGAGGCGCGACAGGTCGGTGGGCTTGGTCCAGCGGACGGTACCGGGCTTGGCGCCCGAGTAGGACTCCTGCTCGCAACCCGGCTTATCGATGGATGCATCCATCTGACGCGATCCCGCGCAGTTGGTGAGGTAGGTGTTGACCGCGTTCGAGACGGCTGTCTTTCCGGATTCGCTCAGCGTCGCCTTGACCTCGGTACTGCTGATCGAGACGTAGCCCTCAGGTCCGAGCGGGAAATCGCCCGAGGCGGGGTTGCTCACGGCGATGTACTGGTTCTTCGAACCCCACACCAGCGGGCCCGGGAAGACGTACACCTTGCTGTCGTTCGAGACATCGACCCCGAACAACGTCGGCTGCGGAATCCGGAGGTAGGTGGTGTTGATCTCCAGCGCACCGTTGGTCAGCTGCCACTCGCCACCGGACTTGCTGACCAGGATGTCGACGTCGGCGTTCTTGGTGCCGAACTTGTACGTCGCCTTGACCAGGCCGCCGTTGCTGTCGAACACCTTGATGTCGGTGATCTTCGCGATGTCCTGCTGGCGCTTGAGTACCTCGTTGGTCAGCAGTGTGGTGGTCGGCGGGGTCTTGACCACGCTGAGTGCCTTCTCGGCGTCACCGTCGGCAAGAGCGTGCAGGTAGGTGCTGACCGCTTCCTTGGCCGACCCGGCTTTGTCCTCGCCGCCGCCGAGCACGAGGACCAGGGTCACCACGACCAGAACGACCACAACCAGCGCTGCCACGCCACCGATGATCAAGCCCAGCATCTTCTTGTTGGACTTGGGCGGCGGTGGGGGCCCGGCGGGCGGACCGAAACCGGGGCCTGCGACACCATGAGTGGCGGTGGCCGCGTATTGCTGTCCGGCCGGATACTGGGGAGCCGTCGGGTACTGCTGGGTCGGACCCGCGTTCGGGTACCCGGGCTGCGGTTGGCCGGGTACACCGGATGGACCGTACCCGCCGTCGACCGGCTGGAATCCGCCGCCGTATCCACCTGAATTCGTCATGCCACACTCCCCCTCGCAATCAGCAATCGTGCCACGATAACTGACGCGTACCTCCCCTTCACCTCGGCACCCCCCGACCGAATGACGGCGGGCGTGTCACGCGAGCGATGCTCGCTATCCCTCGGTGAACAAGGGTGGCTTCGCGGTCAGATCAACAGAGCCGACGAGGTAGTCGTCGTTGACCGCGGTCCGTGTTGTGTCGGCGGCGTAGGACGGGGTGTAGGTCGCTTGCCAGGACACCGCTCCCGCCACATCGACCGTCGTCACCGACGCGGTCGAAAGTGTCCGGAACAATCCGGTCGTATCGCTGGGCGCAGTCCACCGCACCGTGCCGGGCACGGCCGAACGATTGAGGTGCTGCCGGCACCCCGGTCGGTCCACGGCAGCATCCGGTTCTCGAGAACCCGCGCAATAGTTGAGATGACGTTGCACGGCCTCGCTGACGGCGGCATGCCCGGCGGCCGTGAGTTCCGGATCGAGGCGAACGGTCGACGGTGGTTGAGGCCCTACCGGAAATGGTTGGCCGTCAGCATCTTTCGCGCCCACGTAGGGATCTCTGCTGCCCCACTCGCGAGGTCCGGGATAGACGTACACCGGCACGTTCGCGGTGATCTCGGTGCCGAAGAGCGTCGGGTGCGGAACGCGCGTGGGGGCCACACGTAGTTCGAGCACACCGTCGGACACCAGCCAGCCGCCGCCGGCCGCCACCGTACGGAAACCGACCTCCGCGAGGCGATCGCCGATGCGGTAGCGGGCGCTTACGACGCCGTCGGACACTGGTTCGGACACCACGATGTCGGTGATCGGGGCGAGGTCACGCTGTCGGCGCAGCACGTCGCCGCCGAGCAGCGCAGTCGACGGGGCGGGCGTCGTCACCGCGCGGGCCCGGTCGGCGTCGGCGTCGGCCAGCGCCTGCAGGTAACCTTGTACCGCATCGCCCGGCGAGCGCGGCATCCCGTCGGATCGCTGATCGTCCCTGGTCACGAGCACGAGGGTGATGACCAGAGCCAGCACCACAAGAACCGTGACACCGATTGCGATCCCGAGAACGACGGGCCTCGAACCGACAAACCACCGACCCCGTCGCGATGCGACAGGGTCGGTGGTCGGTGGGATCTCGGGTGCGCTCAGGAGTCGGAGCCGGCGGTCGAGGCCCCGGTCACCGAGCCGGTGAGCTGCGCCGCGAGCAACTTGGCGAACTCCGCGGGATCGTCGAGTTCGCCGCCCTCCGCGATCAACGCCATGCCGTAGATCAGTTTGGCAGTGTCCGCGAGCTCGGTCGGCTCACCGCCGGCATAGGCGTTGTTGAGCCCCACCACGAGCGGATGGTCGGGATTGAGTTCGAGTGCGCGCTTGGACTTCGGAAGTTGTTGTCCCGAAGCGCGATACAGCTTCTCCAGTTGTGGGGACATGGAGAAGGTGTCGCCGACCAGGCACGCCGGGGACTCGGTGAGCCGGGTCGACAGGCGCGCCTCGCTGATGTCGTCGGACAGGGTGGACCCCAGCCAGTCGAGCAGGCCCTCGAAGGTCTTGTTCTGCTCTTCCTTGGCCGACGAATCCGCCTCGTCGGAGTCGTCGTCGAGATCGACGGCGCCCTTGGCCACCGACTGGAACGTCTTGCCCTCGAACTCCGCGCCGCCGGTCACCCACATCTCGTCGACAGGGTCGTGCAGGACCAGCACCTCGAGGCCCTTGGCCTTGAACGCCTCCATGTGCGGAGAGTTCACGATGTGCTGTCGCGACTCACCCGTCATGTAGTAGATGGTGTCCTGGCCGCTGCGCATCCGGCCCACGTAGTCGGCCAGCGACGTCAGTTCGTCCTCGGAATGGGTGGATTCGAACGCCGACGCCTTCAGCAGGGCATCCCGGTTGTCGACGTCGTTGACGAGCCCCTCCTTGAAGACGCGGCCGAAGTTCTCCCAGAAGGTGCGGTAGTCGTCGGGCCGGGATGCGCGCATGTCGCCGACGGTCGAGATCACCTTCTTGGTGAGGCGACGACGGATCGCCCGGATCTGCCGATCCTGCTGCAAGATCTCCCGCGAGACATTGAGCGACAGATCGGCCGCGTCGACCACACCCTTGACGAACCGCAGATATTCCGGCATCAGTTCGGCGCAGTCGTCCATGATGAAGACGCGCTTGACGTACAGGTGAATTCCGGTGGTGCGTTCACGCATGAACAGATCGAAGGGCGCCTGGCTCGGGATGAACAGCAGCGCCTGGTATTCGAAGGTGCCTTCGGCCTTCAGCGTGATGATGTCGAGCGGTTCGTCCCACGCGTGGGCCACATGCCGGTAGAACTCGTGGTACTCGTCGTCGGACACCTCGTCCCGCGACTTCGACCAAAGAGCCTTCATGGAGTTGACGGTCTCGGTCTCGGTCACCGTGGTTGTCTGCGGCTCCTGCGCATCGTCCGCGTCGGCGTCATCCTCCGCGTCGGGGTCCTTCGCGATCGGGACGGTCTTCTCGACGTCCATCCGGATCGGCCACGCGATGAAGTCGGAGTACTTCTTGACCAGCTGACGGAGCTTGGCCTTGTCGGTGTAGTCGTACAGGTGGTCGTCGGTGTCGACCGGCTTGAGCGACAACGTGACCGACGTGCCCTGCGGGGCGTCGTCGACATCGTCGATCGTGTAAGTGCCATCACCCGCCGACTCCCAGCGGGTCCCGACCGACTCCCCCGCACGGCGCGTCACGAGGGTCACCTTGTCGGCGACCATGAAGGTCGAGTAGAAGCCGATACCGAACTGGCCGATCAGCTCCTGGGCCGCCCCCGTGTCACCCTCCTGCTTCGCTTCGGCGAGCGTGCGCCGCAACTCGGCGGTGCCCGACCGCGCGAGAGTGCCGATCAGGCCTATCACGTCCTCCCGCGACATGCCGATGCCGTTGTCGGACACCACCAGGGTGCGTGCCTGCGCGTCGGGGTCGAGCGTGATGTGCAGATCGGTGGTGTCGACGTCGAGGTCCGAATCGAGCAGTGACTCCAGGCGAACCTTGTCCAGCGCATCTGACGCGTTGGAGACGAGCTCACGCAGGAAGCTGTCCTTGTTGGAATAGACCGAGTGCACCAAGAGATCCAGCAACTGCCGGGTCTCCGCCTGAAATTCGTGAACCTCTGACCGAGTCGTCATCTCCGACCTCCACCTGTACCGCTCATCGCCGCCCGAGCCGTCGACGATGACTCCTATCTGACGGGTTCCGACTTTACCGAGACGACCGGAACCGACTCACGGCACCGTCACAACAACCAGGACTGGCCGTCGCATCACCCGTTACCCTGAAGGTGCTACTCGGCTCCGTTCGCCGCTGCAGGCCGGGCCGACCGAACAGGAAGCCAGGTGGATGGGCGCACCTCGACTGCTCTGCGTGCACGCGCACCCCGACGACGAATCGATGTGGACCGGGGGACTCATCGCACGTCACGCGAGTGCAGGTGGCGAGGTGGATCTGGTGATGTGCACCTGGGCCGACGGAACCCGGCGGGCCCGAGAACTCCTCGACGCGGTCACCGCGCTGAAGATGCCCCGACCCCCCATCATGCTCGGATATGCCGACGACCGTGTCCCGGAGTCCGCCCCCGACACACAGCGGTTCTGCTTCTCTCCCTTCGATGAACAGGTTCGGGCGCTTGCCGGACACATTCGCGCACTCCGGCCCGACGTGATCGTCACCTACGACGCGTTCGGGATCTACGGACATCCCGACCATGTCCACGCGCACCGCCTCGCGTGCGCCGCGGCCGACGCTGCCGCGTGCGGCACCTTGTACCGACGCTCCGGTCCGGCTTGGCAGGTTAAGTCGCTGTACTTCGCCACCATCGCCGAGTGGATGATCGAGGAAATAGCGGCGCTGCTGTTTCCGACAGTGCCACGAGAACAGCTGCCCGGCACTCCCGCCGACGCGATCGACGTCTCGATCGACGTGACCGACTTCCTCGCCGAGAAGTCGGCAGCCATCTCCGCCCACCGCACCGAGATCGACCGCAGCCGAACGATCGCGATGTTCATGTCGCTGCCCGACGACATCCGCGGGCGGTTGCTCGGATCGGAGAACTATCAACGTCGCGACCTGGTACCCGGTGGGTGCGACCTGGTCTGATCGCGTTGACGATCGTCGACTTGGGAAGCACGCTCGGCGCTCACACGACCACACACCCGACGTCAATTAGCCCATCACCGAACTCAACGAGTCAGCGACCCACGCGCCGCCTGCGGCGGCGATCGTGGAGGCGGGAAGAGGGCCGTGGAGCGCGGCGCGGCGACGATGATCCACGAAAAATAGGGGAAGAAACTCGTCCCCTATCCCTGGAGTCCTCCCCGCGAATTTTCTCGCGGACGACTCAACAAGCAGGGGCAGAAAGTAGGGGAAGAACCTTCCCCTACTTTCAGTGGTCCGGCGCCTCGCTGACGTGGCCTGTTCGCCTGCCCTTCGAGGTATCCCTCGGCCGGCGCCTCGGGCACCTCAGCGAGCGGTGGGGTGGTGGACGCTTATGTGCAGGTCAGAGCGCTAGTCACCGAACTCATCGAGTCAGTGGCGTGACCGGCGAGCGAAGACCGCTGGCCCGCTGCACCCGCCGATCCACCGCCGCTCGAACCACATCGGGCGTCGCGATGATGCGGACGGCCTTCTGTGCCCGGGTGATGGCGGTGTACAGGAGTTCCCGCGTGAGCAGTTCCGAACCCGTCGGCGGCAGTACCACGGTCACCCGCTCGAACTGGCTGCCCTGGCTGCGGTGAATGGTCATCGCGTGCACCGTGGTTGCCTCCGCGAGAGCGGTGGGATGCAGCATCCGGATCTCGCTGCCGCGTCGGAAGGCCACCCGCAACGCGTCGGAACGGTCCGGCGCCGGGAGCGAAGCGAGCGGGCCGAATGTACCCGGCGCCGGGAGCGAAGCGAGCGGGCCGAATGTACCCGGCGCCGGGAGCGAAGCGAGCGGGCCAGGGGTTCCCGGGTCGACGATGACCACACCGGTGTCGCCGTTGAACGTCCTGGTCTGCCGATCGTTGGCGGTCACCAGGATCGGTTGTCCCGCATACCATCCGACGCCGTCGCCATCGGCGTGTCCGAGCCATTCGGCGATCCGGCGCGACCAGCCGCGGACCCCCCAGAATCCCTCCCGGTGAGCGCAGAGAACCCGATGTGAATCGAGCGCGTCGACCGCCGCATCCGCGTCGGCGGCCAGCGCAGCGGTACGCAATTCGTCGCCCCACGAAATGACGTCGTGCCGTGTGGCCTCGAGTGCGTCGGGTGCCACGAGTTCGATGTCGGCCAGCCCGGGGTCGGTGAGCAGGTCGAGGACCCGCGACGCATCACCGGCGTTCACCGCCGCGGCCAGTTCGGCAATCCCGCCGGCGAAACGGTACTCGCGGCGCAGCGTGATGACTCCGTCACCGACCTCGTTGTCTGGCCCGTCAGCGGCGCCGGTTCGTTCCACGAGGTCGGCGAGAACCGCACCGGCATCCACGGAGGCCAGCTGGTGCGGGTCGCCGACGAAGATCACCCGTGCGTCGGGCCGCGCCGCTTCGAGGACGCGGCTCATCGCCGTCATCGAGAGCATCGAGGTCTCGTCGACCACGATCACGTCGTGGGGAAGCGAGTGTCCCCGACCGAACCGCGGATTCGAGCCGGGATACCACCCCAGCAGCGAATGCACCGTCACCGCCTGTGGTGGAGCACCCGACGGGAGGCCATCGTCTCGTAGAGACGCCGATGCCTGGAGTTGTGCGGCGGCACGGCCGGTCGGCGCGCACAAGCCGACCCGGAGTCCACCGCCGTGCACCATTCGCAGGACGGCGAGAATTCTTGCGACGGTGTAGGTTTTGCCGGTTCCCGGCCCACCGGCCAGGATCGTGGTCCAGCGCGTGGCCGCCACGACAGCCGCGTGCCGTTGCAGGTCGCCGGCCTCGTGATCAGACGAATCCGGCTTACCGAACACCTCGCCGACGGCTGTGCGCAATTGTGTCTGGTCCACCTCGGGCGCACTCTGTGATCGCGTGTGCAGGATGTCCCGGATTGCTTGTTCCTGACGAAAGTACTTCTGCAGGTACAGGAGTGGGCCGTCGTCGGAGGTCATCAGCACCAACGGTCGGAGCGGACCAGCGTCGGTACCGACCACCAGCGGACTGTCGAGCAGCTCGGTGATCAACTCTTCTCGGGGTGGCAGTGCGAGGGACGGATCGTCGGGAATATCGTCGAGTCGGTCGAGGGCGAGGCAGGTGGAGCCCAGTCGGACTGCCCGAATCGCCAGCGCGGTGCCGAGAAGCGCGGGGTCCGAGAGTCGTTCTCCGCACATTCGAACCAGGCGCTCGGTGATGTGCACGTCGGCTGGGGCGAGCACACCTGCGTCGTTCCAGCGACCCAGGATGCCGCGCGCGCCGACGACCCGGGTGAGGTCGCCGGTAGAGCGTGCGCGCTGGTCGTGGTGCGACGCCGATGCGCCCCCGTTCATCGGTCACCGGCCAATGCGTCGGAGATGTCGGTGATCAACTGCACGGCTGGCTTCCACTCGAACACACCACAGCCAGGCGGGGTGTCGGGACCCGCCATTCCGCGGACAAAGTGGTACTGGACCGGACCGAGGTGGTCTGCAGGTCGGTAATCGGCGAGTCGCCATCGCAGATATCGATGCAGCGCAACTGAATACAGGAGAGCCTGCAACGGGTAGTGGGACTTGATCATCTCGGCGGCCATGGCGTCGGAATCGAAGTCTTCCACGACGAGGTCACCCGGTCGGAGTCGGTTTGTCTTGTAGTCGACCACCACGAACCGGCCGTCGGGAGTGCGCAGCACCGAATCTATGCTGCCGGTCAGATACCCCCGCAGGCGGTGCCGCGGAAGCTGTCCCAGCACTTCACAATACGGCCGCAGCGGGTCGTCAGCGGCGAGATGACGCCTTATGAGGTCGGCTATCGCGCCGACGGTGGTACCACCGTCGGCCGTTTCCCCGGAACCAAGCGGGAGTTCGAAATCCAATTCCGACAACCGGTTTCGGGGTTTGATCGACCACAGATCGCCGAAGCCGAGCGGAGTTGTCAGCACACCGGACAGGGCGTTCGCCAACACGTCGAGATCGACGGCGCCGCCCCGCACATCCGCCGAACGCGCACACAACTCGCGAACATGCGCACGCATGTCCGGCGCCGAGGTGTCGACGTACTCGAGTACCTCGTGGACAAGGGTGCCAAAGCTCGCGCCGAAGGGCAGACCGGACATCGGCGAAGGCGTTCCAGGCAGTGCGGTCGTGTCAGCGAACTCGGGTTCCGCCGTGTAATCGAGGTCTGCGGCAACCGGTTCGTCGTCAAGAGCCGTGTCGAGGCGGGCGCCGTCGGTTTCGCTGCCGGTCTGGATCGCGGCCTGCACCTGGGCACTCCCGTGCGGGATCGGCGCGGGCACGTCGGCGTGTCCCACCGCGGCGACGATCGCCGAGTACGAGGTCCTGCGCCACTCCTGATCGATCGGTCGCTCGAACGCCGCGACCGCCAGGTCGGGTTCGGGCTCGGCATCGGCGTCGGGCAATCGCTCGACACCCGTCGGCCGACCCGCCGGGGACACCTCGATCAACGGATTACGTTGCGCGAGTTCCCGAATCACGGCCACACACTGATGGTCGTCGGGCACGTCCACGGACTGCGCGACGGTCCAGGTCGGCTCCGTCGTGTGACCGTCGTCGTCGCGGCCCGCGTCCGCACGGCCGAAGATCAACCGATGCAGCGGGCCAGTCGGGGTGGTCGCGGTGGGAGCCCACCAGAGGACCGCCTGCGACTGCGCGCGAGTGAGAGCCACGTACAGCAGTCGGAGATCTTCCCCGGCGACCTCGGACGCATACCGTGCTCGCCGGTCGTTTCGACCCGGCGCCGCGGGTCCTCCGACGTCGAGCATCCGGTCGCCGTCGTCGTCGTGGTAGGTCAGGTCGCCGTCGTCGTCGATCCACGTTCCGTCCCACCCGAACGGCGCGTACACGATCGGGAACTGTAAACCCTTGCTGGCATGCACGGTCATGATCGCGACGGCATCGGTGTCGCGATCGAGGCGGCGACTCTGATCCTCGTGGCGCTGCCGGCGTGACGTGTCGGCGATCCGGTCCGTCAACCATTCGACGAGACCGCTGATCCCCTCGCCGGATTCGACGACGTGCCGGTTGCACAGCGCCGACACCTGCAGCAGATCGGTCAGCAGCCGCTCACCGTTGTGAATTCCGAGTACCCGTGCGGACACCTGCTGCGCGGCGATCAGCCGCTGGGCCATCGCAGCGAAGCCCGCCTGCGTCAGGAGGTGACCGAGTGCGGCGAATTCGGAACCGAGTTCGGCGGTACCCGCTTCGGCGTCGTGCGCCAGCCGCTGTGGGGTCCACCCGAGCAGCGGGGTGAGTGCCGCCAAGCGCACCCGATCAGGGCGCGAGGGCTGCTCGATCGCACGCAACACCCACAACCAGTGTTGTGCAGCGATCGTCTGGAACACCGTCGACCCCGACCCGATGACGGCGTTGACCCCGCGCTGGGCGAGCTCGGCCTGCAACGGCTCGATGGTTTTGTTCGAGCGGACGAGAACCGCGATGTCGCCCGGCTCGACCGGCCGTCGCTCGCCCTCCACCTCGATGGTGAGTCCGGCGGTCAGTGTGGCGGTGATGTCGTCGGCCACGTCGACGATGACGCTTTTGCGCGCGTTCGGGGCGGAGGGCACTCCGAAAGAGTTGAGGGAGCTGAAGTCCTGCCGGGTGAACACCCGGATCCGCAACGGGCACACGGCGCTCGCCGCAGAGTGCAGACGGGAGCCGGAAAAGGCGGCCTCGACGGGGCGCACGACAATGTCGGGATGGCCGAGCGTCGCGCCGCCGTACAGGGTGGACAGCGCCGACACCAGTGCCCCGTCCGACCGTCGATTGGTGTCGAGGACTCGCAGGGTGTCCGCCGATCGGACCGCGGAGAGGTAACTCAGCACCTCTGCCCCGCGGAAGCCGTAGATGGACTGCTTGGGATCGCCCACCAGGATCAACGTGCGGGTCCCGTGGAAGCATCGCCGGAGAATCTCCCATTGCAGGGGGTCGGTGTCCTGGAACTCGTCGACGAGAGCCACGTCGAATGAGTTCCGGATGCGGCGACACGCTGCTTCACCGACGTCTTTGTCGGTGATGATCCGGTGAAGGATGGTCTGCAGATCGTCGTAGGTGCGCAACCGCGACGTCCGTTTGCGGGATTCGACGATCTCACGCACCTTGGTCGCGAATCGGACGCGCATCCCCGCTACTCGTCCGGCCGCCCGGCCGGTGTCGAGTTCGGTGGGGTCGGGGGCCAAGGTCACGGCAGGCTGCCGCACGGCCGACCGCGCGATGTTCGTGGCCTGCTCGAAGGTGAATTCCGGTGCGTCGCTTGCCGAGAACCCGCGTAGGTAGAGATCGAGAGCGGCCTCGTCGGTGAGATCGTCGACCTCTTCGACGATCTGGTAAACCATTTCGCGTTCGCCCAGGAAGCCCAGGGTTTCCAGCATCCGATTGCAGAAGGTGTGAGTGGTCGCGATGGTGGACGCATCGAAATCCGACAATGCCCGCACGAGATTGTCACGGCGCGATCGCACGGCGTCTTCCGTTCCGGTCGCAAGCAAACGTTCCAACGGATCAGGAGATGAGCGTGCGGCCTCGGGATCGGCGAGTCTGTCGAGGAGACCACGAACGCGTTCGCGCATGCGTTCCCGCAGTTCGGCGGTCGCCGCACGGCTGAAGGTGACCAGCAACATCCGGGAGATGGGCACGCCATCGGCAAGTTGTCGTGCTGCGAGTCCGACGATCGCGTACGTCTTGCCTGTGCCCGCACTCGCTTCGAGGACGGTGGTGGCATCGGGCAGACTCTCGGTGACGTCGAAGGGGGCCGGGACGTTCATCGAATCCCTTCCGCGCGCTCGAGCAGCGGCTGCCAGATTCGGCGGGCGAGACCGCAGAACAGCGGTTCCTCCGGGTCGAGGTCGAGGGCGTCGGCAACCGTTGCGTCCGCAGGACGACGCACGATCACGTCATCGAAGGCGACGGTCGCCAGAACGTCCCCGCCGAGGACCAGCCGGACACTCGGATCGCGATGCGCACCATAGCGATCGGCGAAGCTTCGTTCTGCCGCACGCAGTCCCCACTCACGTCGGCGGCCGCCTGCGTCGTGCTGGGCGAATGCCTGCGCCGCGTCCAGCGGCAGCGGCAGCGGCGTGCGCAGCCCTTCGTCGCGAATCCGGACGAGATCGTGCAGAGTCGCGACGGCGTCGTCAGGCGGGGTGAAGGTCACGCGGGCGGCACCTGCACCGCCGACGGCGCGTCCGACGACGATTCCGGTGGTCATGCGTCCCGCGGGAACACTGCCCGACGCCGCACCGGCAGCGACGGCGACGATCCGAATCCATTCGGTGATCAGAGCTTTCGCCTTCAGCCGCGAGTAGGTGGCCGTGACGAGTCGCGTCCCGAACACATTCGGGACCGTTCCGAATACTCGGCGCCCGTCCGGCAGCGTGACGTCGATGTCGAGCATCGCCGGTGATCCGGTACGCACATCCGCGACGGCCTGATGCAGATTCTGCGCGACCTGAGAGATCCGAGACAGGGTTCGAGTTCCGAATGCGAAGGGCGGCAACGTACCTCGTCGTAGTTCCGCGGCCTGGCACTCCTCGATGGTCGCGCCGGTGAGCATCCGCGACAGGAACCGGTCGCCGATACCCCAGGCTTCCAGCGGATCGAGTGCGACGTCGAGTTGATCGTCGTGTGCGCGTTCTTCTCTCGGTACTCGGGTGCCCAGACGCTGCCGCAGGAAGCCGGCAATCGTATCCACATGGAAGTCGATCAGGGCGTCGAGATCGATGTCGGTCTCCGCCGGATCGGCGGCCGCCTCGTCGAGCGGCTCGGCCGCTGCCATCGGGCGGGTCGCCTCGGTCGGGTTGCGCAGGGCAAGGGCACCCTCGAGCAGGGCGGCATCGTGGCTGAACGGCGCGGCGACACCCGGCAGCGCACCCGCGATGAAGTTGCGCCGATCGAATCCATGAAGCGTGTGATGCCGGACCGGATCTTCATCGGCGTCGATCAGCGTCGAGACGGTGTCCACCAACTCACTCACCACGACGGCAGGTGGGATGCGTCGGCCCGACACCGGGTCGGCGCCGCTGTAGAACACCAGCAACGATTCGCCTGCCGCGCACATCGCGTCCAGGAAGCACTGGCGGTCCTCGTCGCGTGGGTTGCGTTCGCCCACAAGCGGATCTGTGCCCAAGACATCGTCGCCGTCGACTCGTTGGACACGGGGGAAGACCTCGGCGTCGATGCCGAGGAGCACGATGACCCGGTGCGGTACCGAGCGCATGGGCACCATCGTGCAGACCGTCAGTTCGCCGGTGCGGAAATTGGATCGCGTCGGTCGTCCGGCGACCAGGGCCGAGATCAGATCGCGTACATCGGGCAGGCGCAGCAGCGTTGCCGCGTCCCCGTTGTCGCTGTCGCGGTCTTCGCCGAATGCCTCGGTGATCAGCCGGATCGTTTGTGCGCGTTGCCAATCATCGACAGGGTCGGTCGTCGTCATGGTGTCCACGATGTCGATGAGCGCCTCGCGCCATCGGGCTGCCGGAGCGCTTCCGCTCAGTTCGTCCAGAACCGCGGACAGGCGTGCCATCAGTTCCGCGAACCGGCCGGCGAGGTCGATCTCGGTACTCTCCACCCCGGCCAGCGGCAGCGCGGTGCCCAACCACTCGCCGTCTTGTTCCTCGGCCACTGCGCCCAGCGTGATCCGGTCGAGGCCCGATTCGAACGTGCCCTGCCCGAATCCGGCCAGGCCGAACCGAGCACGCTGATCGACGTCGATCCCCCATCGAATGTTCCCGGTGGCCAACCATTCTCGTAGGCGGTCCACCTCGCTGTCGGTGAAGGCGAACCGCCTCCGAACGGGCTCGTGCCCGATGAGATCGATGACTTCTCCCGCTCTCACTCGACTGGCCGCAAGCTCGACGACCGCGGCGACGACGTCGAGGATGGGATTGACACGGCGGATCGTGCGGTCGGCGAGTCGGACGCGCAGCGCGAATGCGGGATGCGACAAGCCTGCTTGTCCAAAGGCCCCGCGGATGAGTGGCGCGAAGGTCTCGACATCGGGACACATGACGAGAACATCGCGAGGCTGCAGGGTCGGGTCGGCGGCGAAAAGATGCAGCAAGCGGTCGCGGAGGACCTCCACTTGACGCTCGGGACCATGACATGCGTGAATCTCCACCGACGAATCCGGTTGTACTGCAGAATCTTCGAGCCGATCGTCGCGAAGGCCGGTTTGCAGGGCGCCGAGCAGTGTCCGGGGTGCTGCGCTGCGTGCGGCATGATAGATGTCCTCATCGGCCGACGGGAGCAACCGGGCCTGCAGTTCTTGCACGTCGCGCGACAGGCTCGCGAGCAGCGGGTGCCCGACCGGCACCTCGGGACGGTCGGTGCGTCGTGGTGGTGCTGTGGCGTCCGGATCGACGACCGCTGCCAGTGCGTCCCACAGTGCGGGGCTCGGATGGGGCAGAAACAGGTGCACGTCGTGGTGATGCGAGGCCGCGACGATGATTTGACGGAACTCCTCGGTGATCCGGGTGGGACCGAAGATCGAGAACCGCTCGGGCAGGCCACCCGCGGCCGGATCGTCGCGGAGACGTTCACACAGTTGCGGTAACGATTCCGCGGGATGCGGCCGGCCGATCTCGTCACGCAGAGCGCGCCAGAAGTCGGGCTGCCATTTGAGGTCGGACGCGATGGGGCCGCCGGCGCCGTCTTCATCGCGTCCGTTCGCCCAGGCGGCGACCATCGACGGCCGGGTACGTCCGTAGCGTTCGAACAGATCGGCCAGGTGCCGGGCAGTGGCGAACCGGCGTCCGACGCGGGGCGAGGCGTCGTCGCCTGCGCCGATGTGTCGCGCGATCACGGCCAGCGCGGGGTCGGTGATCCGGCGGTCGAGCACTCGCAAGACCGGCCAGACGAGGGCTGCGGCACGCCACGGCTCGTCGACCGGCAACCGAGGTTCGGTTGCCGCGTCGCCCTGTACCGCTGCGACGATCGTGTCCACCAGGTGCGAGGGTGACGAGAAGTCGATGTTGGCCGCGATGCCGTCGGCATTCGACGGTCCGCAGCCGAGGCGGCGGGCCAGGTGCTGCTGCAGCCACCGCTCGACACCGACCGCAGGCACGGACACGATCTCCGCCTGCATGGGGTCGGCGAGGGGTGTTGCGATCAGATCGGCCAGTGCGTCGGCCAGGGTGTCTGTTCGCTCCGCGCGGTGCAGAAACAGCATGTTCGTCGGCGGTCAGTTGACGGTCGTGGACCGGCTCGCGTGAAAGGCCACCGGCTCTCCGAGACGGCCGCCGAGCATCTCGCGCATATCGTCCGAAATCGGTTTCGGTCGGCCGGATGCGGGATCGATGACGACCATCGTCGTCTCCGCAGAGGCGCACAGGACTCCCCGATCGTCGAAGAGGCGCAGCGCCATAACGAACGACGACGTACCGACTCGGCTCACCGCACTGCGCACGCAGATCGGCTCGGCCGTGTATTCCAGAGGTGCCGAGAACTGGATGTCCTGCCTCGCGACCAGCATCGAGAAACCCTCGGGCCGCTGCGGAAGCCAGTCCGCGAACGATCGGACCCGAGCTTCTTCGAACAAGCGCGCAAATTGCACGTTGTTGATGTGGTTGTTGATGTCCATGTCGCCCCAGCGCAGCTGCAGCGGAATGTCGAGGTGGTAGTCGTCGGCCACCCTTGGCACATTAGCGACGTCGGCCGACACGATCGCACCAACCCCGACACCAGCAGTCCGACACACCCGTACGCGAACGACGGGTCACAACGTCTCACGAGGTCGTACACTCACGCGCGGGGAGCATCAAGGGCAGGGGACGAACGTGAACATCGACACGCCGCGCACCCGCCTGCGACCGTTGGGCCCCGACGACGTCGAGGATCTGGTTCACCTCGACGGCGATCCCGAGGTCATGCGGTATGTCAGCGCAGGTGTACCGACGTCCCGCGCGGTGATCGAGGAATGGGTGCTGCCTCGTGCCGAGGCAGAACGCGTCGCGCACGGGACCGGAATGTGGTCGATCGTCGATCCGGCGTCGTCGTCGTTCCTGGGGTGGGTGTCGTTGCGGACGCCACGCCACAGCAACCGCACCGAGTTGGAGCTCTCCTACCGGCTCAGACGTGCGGCATGGGGCCGAGGTCTTGCGACCGAGGCGTCGCGTGCGGTTCTCGCCTTCGCCTTCGGCCACCTCGGGACAGAACGGGTCTTCGCCGGGACCATGGCGATCAACGTGGGCTCACGACGCGTGATGGAGAAGCTGGGCATGAGCCTCGCCGCCATCCATGTCTCCGACGAGCGTTTCGACGAGCTGTCCCCACCCCCGTCGGTCCTGGGTTTCCTGGCCGATGGCGGTTTCGATCAGGCCGAAGTCGAGTACGAGATCGTCCGGGCCCAGTGGACATTCTTCACCTCGCGATGGTCCGGTTCGACCGACCTCACCGCCTGAGTGGTGCTCGACGCGAACAACCCAGCATCATTGACTACCGTTAGTGGTTGTGCGGCGTGATCGCGACGGATCCGCCCGCGACGATCGAGTCCCACGATTCGAGCCAGAGGAGATGTTCTCGTGAGCAGCCCAACCCCGCACTCCCGTAAGCGTGTGGTCATCATCGGCTCCGGCTTCGGCGGTCTGTTCGCTGCCCAGCGACTGGGCAAGGCCGATGTCGACGTCACCCTCATCGCCAAGACGACCCACCACCTGTTCCAGCCGATGCTGTACCAGGTGGCGACCGGCATCGTCGCCGAGGGTGAGATCGCACCGGCGACCCGCGTCGTGTTGCGCAAGCAGAAGAACACCCGGGTACACCTCGGCGATGTCTTCGAGATCAACCTCGAGGCCAAGACGGTCACGTCGCGGCTACTCGAGCGAGTCACGGTCACTCCCTACGACGACCTCGTCATTGCGGCCGGAGCCGACCAGTCGTACTTCGGGAACGATCATTTCGCCGAGTTCGCACCCGGTATGAAGACCATCGACCATGCGCTCGAACTGCGCGGCCGCATTCTCGGCGCATTCGAGCAGGCCGAGCTCTCCGACGATCCCGCCGAACGCGCCAAGCTGCTGACCTTCGTGGTGGTCGGTGCCGGGCCGACCGGCGTCGAACTGGCCGGTCAGATCGCGGAGATGAGTGACAAGACCCTCAAGGGTGCGTTCCGCAACATCGACCCCACCGAGGCGAGGGTGATCTTGCTCGACGCAGCGCCCGCGGTGTTGCCTCCGTTCGGCGAGAAGCTGGGCGGCAAGGCGGCGAAACGCCTCGAGCGCATGGGTGTGGAGATCCAGCTCAACGCGATGGTCGTCGATCTCGACTACGACGGCCTGGTCGTCAAGGAGAAGGACGGCACCACCCGTCGCATCGAATCGCAGTGCAAGGTGTGGTCGGCCGGCGTGCAGGCGAGCCCGCTGGGCAAGCAGCTCGCCGAGCAATCCGGCGTCGAACTCGACCGTGCGGGCCGCGTGAAGGTGCAGCCCGACCTCTCACTTCCGGGTCACCCGAACGTGTTCGTGGTCGGCGACATGATGGCCGTCGACGGCGTGCCCGGCGTGGCGCAGGGCGCAATCCAGGGCGGACGCTACGCGGCCGACGCGATCAAGGCCGAGCTGAAGGGCCACACCCCCGACGAGCGCAAGCCGTTCAGTTACTACGACAAGGGCTCGATGGCCACCATCTCCCGGTTCAGCGCGGTGATGCAGGTCCCGATCCCGGGCACCAAGAAGAAGTTCGAGACCGAGGGCTACTTCGCGTGGCTCGGCTGGCTGGCCCTGCACCTCGTGTACCTGGTGGGCTTCCGGAACCGGTTGAACACGCTCGTCAACTGGTTCTTCGCGTTCACCACCAAGGGCCGCACGCAGCTGGCCGTCACCGAACAGCAGGTCTACGCGCGTACCGCGATCGGCCAGCTCAGTGAACTCGAGAAGAAGTCGATCGAGGAGACCGAGGCGGAATCGGCCGGGGCGACCCCGGAACCCGAGAAAGCCGATGAGTCCAAGCCGGCTGAGGAAAAAGCCGAGGCCAGCTGATCCGGTCCACACTGGTCAGCAAGGTAGTCACCAGGACTTCGGGTCAGCGACCCACCCGCCGACGTCGTCGGCGATCGTGGAGAGTGCGGCCCCGTCGCCGAAACCGCAATCGTCGCCAGAAACCTTCGGTGTGGCCAGAAACCGCTGGTGCGCCCGGGTTTCTGACCAGACACGCGGTTTCTGCAATTGCGACATGCCCACCAGGCGACTCTGCGGTCGGCAACTCTTACCCGAATCGAGCGGTCGCCGCGTCGGATGGCTGAGATCGGGCCCCGCAGCGGGGTCCTCGGGAATATGCCGGAAGCCGACGCTGACAGGCCCGATCTAAGTCACCGATCGGCGGTCTTCGCCCTGCGTCGAACGCAATGCAGGCACACGCGCCCCCAATAAACTAGGGGAAGAGAGTTCGTCCCCTACCCTTGGTGTCCTCCCCCGGAAATTTCTGGCGGACGACTGTGAAACCCGGGGAAGAAACTCTTCCCCTAGATTTTGCTGGCACGAGGGCATCCTGTTCCCCCAGGTCAGAAGGCTGGTCACCTAACTCTTCGGGTCAGCGACCCACGTCGTCGGCTCGCCAGGCCCTTCGAGCTCCGCTCGCACCTCAGGGAGCGGTGAGGGTGTCGCGTTTCCGCAGGTCAGAAGGCTGGATGCCGGGTCAGGTGAGGACGGCTCGGGTGTCTAGGGCGTCGCACAGTGTCCGGCACCGGGCGGCGGTGTCGGCCAGCGCTGTCGTCAGGGTGCCGCCACCGGCGAGGGAGAGGCGCGCCACGAATTCGTTCGGGTCGACGTCGTCGCCGCGGGTGTCGGGAAACCGGAACACGCTTCCGAATGCCCGGTGCGTGGTGGGGACCCCGGGATGTTCCCCGATGACCGTCTGATGACGCAGTAGCGGGTCACCGTCGAGGTCGACGGTGAGAGCGCCCTGCCACGAACCACCCGCATCGACCACTTGCCGATCCACCGATCGCCGACCGATCTGCGCGCGTTCGTGGATCGCGACGGCGGCGTCGGATGCAAGATGGGCGATCGTCCGGGACCTGTGCTGCGCACCGGCAGCAACTATCGTCGGTTCCGGGTCGACGACGAGCAGGCCACCCTCGCCGACCGTCAACTCCCAACGGGCGGTCGAATCGGCACGCCCGACCGATGGCAACGCGATCGTCGCGGCGACCGAACGCACCTCGAGGTGGGCGCCCGGGGCGACCTCTACCCGCACGGAGATGTCGTCGCCACCGAGCGGGGTGGCCGCTGCACCGACGAGGTGGATGGTGTGACGACCGGTCTGACGCACCGTGATCGCGCCCGTTGCGGTGATCCGCGGTGACCTGTCGGGCCGGGCGGTGATCGTCACCTCGGTCTGCATGATCCCCTCAGGCCGACACCGTGGCGAGTTGCGTCCGGACCCACGCCAGGACGTCGCCCGCGGTCGGGTCCTCGGTCAACGAGATCATCGCCGTCGGCCGTCCCTCACGGACCCGTTGGGCATCCGTGCGCATGACGTCGAGGTCTGCATTCACCCGCTCGGCGAGGTCGGTCTTGTTGATGACGAGTAGGTCCGAGTAGGTCACGCCCGGACCACCTTTGCGCGGCACCTTGTCGCCGCCCGCCACATCGATCACGAAGATCTGGACGTCGACGAGCCCGGTGGAGAAGGTCGCGGTCAGATTGTCGCCGCCGGACTCCACCAGGATGAGATCGAGCGGCGGGTTCTTCTCGACGAGGTCGTCGATCGCGTCGAGATTGGCGGTGATGTCGTCGCGGATTGCGGTGTGGGGACAACCGCCGGTCTGGACGGCGGCGATCCGCTCGTCGGGCAGCACAGCGTGCCGTCGGAGGAAGTCGGCGTCCTCGGTGGTGTAGATGTCGTTGGTGAGCACGGCTACCGACAGTTGGTCGCGGAGTTCGCGGCACAATGCCGCCACGAGATGGGTCTTGCCGACGCCGACGGGACCGCCGATCCCGACGCGCAGCGCCTCACCGGGTTCGCGACGTCGCCGGGGGCGGTCGAGGTCGTGCGAATGCGGCTGGCCATCCATCAGATGCGGGGGCATGGGGTTCTCCTCTGCGTTGGTTGTCCGTCGGTCGAGACTCGGTCAGGAAGTGAACAGGGGCATGGCGCGACGCTCGTGCCGTTCGGCGAACACGTCCATCGTAGGGTCGGACAGGTCGGCCGGCTCGACAGCTGCTTGCGCCGCGATGCGCTCGCAGGCCACACCCAGATCGGCGATGACGAGTGCGACGTCAGCCGGGTCGAGCGCCAGCAGACGCTGTCCGGCGGTGGCCGCCCCGCTGGTGGTCGTGTACGCCAGGATCAGCGCGGTGTGGAAACCCGAAAGCGCACACAGGGATCCGATCGAGCCGACGATCACCGGATGATGGGTGCGCGGGGTGTGCTCGGCCCACTCGGTGTCGGGCCACATTCGGCGGGCCAGTCGCAGCATCCCGCGGCCCTGCGCGTAGGACGCCTTCCTTGCGGCGGAAGACGGTGTGCGCGCGTCCATCTCACGCATCGCGGTGGGGACGTCCATGGTCGCGTCGGCCACCGCCGCCGCGATCGACGCGGCGACCAGGCCGGTGGTCGCAAGCCGACGGTGCAGATGGCGCGAGAGGTCGTCGACGGTGCGGATGTGCCCATCGCTGATGGCCTGTTCCACCCCGCCGGAATGAACATGGCCACCCACCGGCAGTCGCGAGTCGGCGAGCGTGAGCATCATCGCCAGTGGCGAGTTGTCGTACCGGCCGGTGTCGCGAGATGCGTTTGCGGAAGTCATGTCGGATCGGGACTCAGAAGAGGAAATACCGTTGGGCCATGGGCAATTCGGAGACCGGTTCGGATTCCCACACCTCGCCGTCGACGCGCACGGTGAAGGTGTCGGGGTCGATTTCGATGGTCGGGCACGCATCGTTGTTCGGCATGTCCGCCTTGCCGGTCGAGCGGGTGTTCTTCACCGCGACGAGCCGACGGTCGAGGCCGATTCGGCCGGCGAGGTCGTCGTCGCATCCCGGTGCGACGAAGCTGACCGAGGTGGCCGCGGCGACCTTGGGCGCCGCCCCGTACATGGGACGGGGAAAGACGGGTTGCGGTGTCGGGATCGAGGCGTTGGCGTCGCCCATCGCCGCCCACGCAATCGCGCCGCCCTTGATCACCACGTCCGGACGCACGCCGAAGAACGCGGGATCCCAGAGCACCAGGTCGGCGAGTTTCCCGACCTCGACCGACCCGATCTCGTCGTCGAACCCGTGCGCGATCGCCGGACAGATCGTGTACTTCGCCACGTACCGCTGAGCGCGGGTGTTGTCGGCCGCGCCGTCGCCGGCCAAGGAACCGCGTTTGCGCTTCATCACGTGGGCGGTCTGCCAGGTACGCAACACGACCTCACCGATCCGCCCCATCGCCTGTGCGTCCGAGCCGATCATCGAGATGGCCCCGAGGTCGTGCAGCAAGTCCTCGGCGGCGATGGTCGACGGTCGAATCCGGCTCTCCGCGAACGCAAGATCCTCCGGCACGGTCGGATTGAGGTGGTGACACACCATGAGCATGTCGAGGTGCTCGTCGAGCGTGTTGACGGTGTGCGGCCGGGTCGGATTGGTGGAACTGGGCAGCACGTTGGGGTAAGCGGCGACCGTCATGATGTCGGGCGCGTGACCGCCACCGGCACCCTCGGTGTGATACGCGTGAATCGAACGCCCCGCGATCGCGCCGAGCGTCTGCTCGACGAACCCCGCCTCGTTCAACGTGTCCGAGTGCAGCGCGACCTGGACCCCGGTCTCGTCGGCCACCCGCAGACAGGCGTCGATCGCTGCCGGGGTACTCCCCCAGTCCTCGTGAAGTTTGAAACCCGATGCGCCGGCCCTGATCTGCTCGTGCATCGCCTCCGCGCTCACCGTGTTGCCCTTACCCAGCAACGCGATGTTCATCGGCCAACCGTCGGTCGCGGCGAGGATCGAACTCAGGTGCCACGCACCCGGGGTCACTGTGGTCGCCTTGCTGCCCTCGGCGGGTCCGGTGCCGCCGCCGATGAGCGTGGTGATCCCGTTGCCGAGTGCCTCGTCCATGATCTGCGGACAGATGAAGTGGACATGGCAGTCGATCCCGCCGGCGGTGATGATCTTGCCGTTGCCCGCGATGATCTCGGTGGACGGTCCGATCACCAGGTCTGGATGAATCCCGTCCATGGTGTCGGGGTTGCCGGCCTTACCCATCGCGACGATGCGTCCGTCACGAATACCCAAGTCCGCCTTGATAATTCCCCAGTGGTCGAGGATCACGACGCCGGTGATGACGGTGTCGGGGGCGCCGTCGGCGCGGGTGGCCCGGCTCTGCCCCATCGATTCCCGGATCACCTTGCCGCCGCCGAAGACCGCCTCCTCGCCGGCCCGGCCCGGTCCGCCGCTGCGGTCCTCGGTGACCTCGATCAGCAGATCGGTGTCGGCGAGGCGAATACGGTCGCCCGTCGTCGGGCCGAACAACTGTGCATACCGCCCGCGGTCGAGTGTCGCCACGTCAGATCCTTCCCGGTGGGTCGAGCGAGATCCCGTGGACCTCTCGGGTACCACCGAGCGGTACGACCGTGACGGTCATCTCGATGCCGGGCTCGAAGCGCACCGCCGTGCCCGCCGGGATGTCGAGCCGACAACCCCGAGCCGCGGCGCGGTCGAAGTCGAGCGCCGCGTTGGCCTGCGGAAAATGAACGTGGCTGCCCACCTGGACCGGCCGATCGCCGGTGTTGACCACCGCGAGGGTGACGCCCTGTGCACCCTCGTTAAGCTCGATCGTGCCGGGTGCAGCGATCACCTCGCCGGGTATCACGGATGAAATCCTCTCCGCCGGTTGCGATCCCGCCATCAACGCCTCCTCGCCTCGGTGTTGCCTCGCATGTGTCGACGTCGACGGTCAGTCGATCGGGTTGTGCACGGTGACCAGCTTGGTGCCATCCGGGAATGTCGCCTCGACCTGCACGTCGTGCAGCATCTCCGGCACTCCGTCCAAGACGTCCTCGCGGCGCAGGACCTCGCGTCCGGAACTCATCAGCTCGGCCACCGACCGGCCATCTCGCGCCCCTTCCAGGACGTGGTCGGTGATGATCGCGACTGACTCAGGATGGTTCAGCTTGAGGCCCCGACCTTGTCGTCGTCGGGCCAGTTCCGCCGCATACGAGATCAGCAGACGTTCCTGTTCATGCGGCGACAGTCGCACCGATATCTCTCCTGTTCCCGCCGGACACTGCGTCGGCCCGCACTCCGCGGTGGCAGAGGTGGGCAATGGAGTCATCCTGCCACGGAGTCGGCGTCATGGCTCGGTGAGCGGTTCGGCCCGAATCCCGGCGGACGTGCATGCGAGTCAGTCGGCGAGGGCGCCACCCTGCGACCGCAGTTCAGCGAGACGCGCCGGAGTGCACAGCGGCGCGATCGCGGCGACCTCATCGGGGGTGAAGGCTCCGGCAGCCACTCCCCGGCCGACGACGAGGGCAAGCGACATCGCGGTTGCCGGCTCGTCCATCACCTCGCCCGAACTGCGTTCGAAATAGGCCTGGAGCCGTGCCGCGGCCGTCGGCATCGCAGTGCGGAAGAAGCCGATCACCGCCATCCATCTGGTGATCAGGTGGCCCGGGTGCATGTCCCAGCCTTGGTAGAAACCCCGCTCCAGCGACCTGGTGACCAGCGCGTGGTGGCGCGACAGCGCCGCGGCGACCTGATCGGGGTCGCCCACCGGGACCACTTGGGTGGAGCCGTCACTCACCCACACCCCGGTCTGCGCCGCGGCAACCTGCATCACGGACTTCGCGTGGTCGGCTGCAGGATGGGCCAGCGACTGCTGCGCGGAGACGATGCCGCACGCGGCGCTGTAATCGTAGGTGCCGTAATGCACGCCGCTGATTCGGGGCCGGCCCCGATGAATCGCCTCGGCGACTGTCGCCCGACCGTCGGCACCGAGCACCGCCTGCGGGATCTCCACCTGAAGCTCGTAACGGAGCGTGCCATCGGAAATCCCGTGGGCGCGTTCGAGATCCGCGCAGATCAGGTTGACGGCGTCCACCTGACGGACGTCGCGCAGCTTGGGCACTGTGAAGACGAAACCGTCCGGAACCCCTCCCGCGGCGTCGAGCACCAGTTCCAGGGTCCTGATCCCACGCGCACGTTCTAGCGCGCCGAGGCCCTTCGCGCGGATCCCCGCGACCCGGGGCGTGTGTGGGCGGTCGGCGACCCAGGCGGCCAGCGTCTCGCCGGCACGCCGTGCGTCGGCATCCTCGACGGCGTCGGGTCGTCGGCCGTATCCGTCCTCGAGGTCGATGCGCAGATCGACGATCGGGTTGGACCGCAGTCGCGCGCGAGCGAGGTCGATCACCTCGGCCGTGGCGAGACCGCCGAGGGAGGCCGCGGCGGCGTCGGCGATCGCCAGTGCCTCGACACCCCACGTGGCGGGGGTGCCGGCCTCGGCGTCGGCGGCAGACACATACACCGTGTGGATCGGTTGAGAGACCGCGTCGTCGCCGGGGAAAAGGCGATCGAGGTCGGCGTCGACATCGTTGAGGATCGTCTCGACCGCCGATCGGGTGTCCGCGCGCAGCCCTCGATGGGCGTCTGGTCGCGGTTCACTCACCCCGGTCATCCCTCGGAGGGCAGCTCGATGTTCTGCAGACGAACCTGGCTTCGAGCCAGCAGCCGGTCACGCTCATCGGTCATCTCGACAGCCCACAACTGCTGGCGGCGGCCACGATGGATCGGTGCCGAACGTGCGGTGACGACACCGGAGCTGATCGACCGGAGGAAGTCCGTGTTGTTGTTCACCCCGACTGCGGTGCCGCCGATCCCGGCTTCCTGCAACCAGAAGTACCCGCTCATGCTCGCGACACTCTCGGCGACCGCACAGTAGACGCCGCCGTGGACGATCCCGAAGGGCTGGTGGTGCGCTTCGGTGATCTCGAGCGTCGCGTGAATCCCGTCGGCGCCGACCTCGACCGGCGTCAGGCCCAAAACGGCATCGAGGCCGCGACCGATCGACTCCCGCACGGCTTTCTCTGTATCCACTGTCATGAGTCCAACCCTGTCACGACTGTGTCGAGAACGTGAAAGGGCCGAGAACGTGAATGAGCGGGGAACGTCCATGCCGGCTCCGACGTTGAGTTCCCGACCATGGAAAACGGCCTCAAGAAACCGGTAGGCCCCACGTTTCGGATGAAACGTGGGGCCTACCGTGGCGTGGACCGGGGGTCTCTGCAGCCCTCAGGACACTCGCGCGGTCCGACGTGACTCTTAATGTAGGATAGCCTTACCAATACTGTCAAGGGCGGTTCGGAAGGCGAGTCGAGATCGGTCCCGACACCCACGTCAGGCACCGGATTTGACCGCGAATGCGGCGAGTAGGAGATACGACAGTAAAATGCGAAGGATGAATGGCTTGGGCGATCTGGAGCGTGCCGTCATGGACACGTTGTGGGCGAGTTCCACACCGCAAACCGTGCGTCAGGTGCATGCCACGCTGTCGCGCGATCGCTCGCTGGCGTACACCACCGTCATGACGGTGCTGCAGCGCCTTGCGAAGAAGAATCTGGTCACCCAGATCCGTGACGACCGGGCCCACAAGTACGTCCCGACCCATCCGCGCGAGGACCTCGTCGCCAGCCTCATGGTCGACGCGTTGAGCGAAGCCGATGCTCCTGGATCCCGCCACGCCGCCCTGGTGTCGTTCGTCGGTCGCGTCGGCGCCGATGAGGCCGCCGCGCTCCGCCATGCGCTCGATGAACTCGAAGCCGCACGCGGAGCTCCGGAAAACGGCTAGATTTTTCCCAGTACCTCAACAGCCCACCGCTAGGACCGCCAGATGACCGCCCTGCTTTTCGGCATCCTCACCTTGGTGCTGGTCGGCCCTGCCCCTGAGGCGCTCTCGCGCGCCAAGTGGCCGGTCCGCGCACCACGTGCGGCGATGACGCTATGGCAGGCGATCGCGCTGGCCGCCGTCTTGTCGGCATTCAGTTGTGGTCTGGCGATTGCGGCGAATCTGCTCGCACCCGGCCCGGACGGCACCCCGACGACACATCCGCTGCACGAGATCGAGCGGATCGGTCTGCCGCTGTGGGCGGTATACGTCGGTGTGTTCGCACTGACCCTGCTCATCGGGGCGCGACTGGCGTTCACCACAATTCGTGTCGGCCTGCGCACGCGAGCTCGGCGTGCCTCCCACCGCCAACTCATCGACATCCTCGATCGCTGCGATCGACGTGACGCATCCGATCCGCTGCACGCCCGCGACGTCCGGATGATCGACGTTGAGCAGCCACTCGCCTACTGCCTGCCGGGTTTGCGTCAACGCGTCGTCATCTCCGAGGGTGTGGTGCACCGACTCACCCGTTATGAACTCGTCGCGGTGATCGCGCACGAACGCGCACATCTGCGCGCCCGTCACGACCTGGTCCTGGAAGCGTTCATCGCACTTCACGAGGCATTCCCGCGGTTCGTGCGCAGCAGCTCGGCGCTCGGAGCAGTGCAATTGCTCGTCGAGGCGCTGGCCGACGACCAGGCGGTCCGGGCAACCACCCCCACCACGCTAGGTCGAGCTCTCGTCGCCTGTGCCGACGCCGTTGCTCCCCGCGGCGCCATGGCCGTGGGTGGTCCGACGACGCTGGCTCGGGTGCACCGGCTCGCCGACGACCGGCCCGCGCGCGCAGTGGCAGTGCTCGCCTACTGCGTTGCCGCCTCGATTCTGGTGGTCCCGACGCTCGCGGTCGCCATCCCCTGGCTCACCGAACTCACCCGCTTGCTGTCCGCCGCCTGACAGGGCGGAGGCGCCGAGGCTCGCAGGTCAGCCGCAGGACGGGCACCACCCGGCTCCACAATCCCAGGCCTCACCGGGACTCAGTCAGCCGCAGGACGGGCACCACCCGGCTCCACAATCCCAGGCCTCACCGGGACTCAGTCGGCCGCGTGTCGGGCCGAGGCAATAGGCTTGAGCCCATGAACAACGTCGAGTCATCGTCATCGTCTGCCCGGGCCCAGATCGGCGTCACCGGACTGGCCGTCATGGGTTCGAACATCGCGCGGAATTTCGCCCGTCACGGGTACACCGTGGCCCTACACAACCGGAGCATCGCCAAGACCGATGCGCTCATCGAAAACCATGGCGGCGACGGCGATTTCGTCCGCACCGAGACAATGGCCGAGTTCGTCGCGGCACTCGAACGGCCGCGCCGCGCCCTCATCATGGTCAAGGCAGGCGCGCCGACCGACGCCGTCATCGAGGAACTCGCCGACGTGATGGAACCCGGCGATGTGATCATCGACGGCGGCAACTCGCTCTACACCGACACCATCCGTCGCGAAGCCGCACTCGCCGAGCGGGGACTGCACTTCGTCGGGGCCGGCATTTCCGGTGGTGAGGAGGGGGCCCTCAACGGCCCGTCGATCATGCCGGGCGGCCCGGCCGAATCGTACAAGTCGCTCGGCCCGCTGCTCGAGGAGATCTCCGCGCACGTCGACGGTGAACCGTGCTGTACCCACATCGGCCCCGACGGCAGCGGCCACTTCGTCAAGATGGTGCACAACGGCATCGAGTACGCCGACATGCAGCTGATCGGCGAGGCCTACGACCTGATGCGCAAAGCATTGGACCTGCCCGTGACGGAGATCGCCGAGGTGTTCCGGCAGTGGAACACCACCGAGCTCGAGAGTTACCTCGTGGAGATCACCGCCGAGGTGCTCAGCCAGGTCGACGCCGAGACCGGCAAGCCGCTCGTCGACGTCATCGTCGACGCGGCCGGCCAGAAGGGCACCGGCCGATGGACCGTCAAGTCCGCACTCGACCTCGGCATCCCGACGACGGGAATCGCCGAGGCAGTGTTCGCTCGTGCGCTGTCGAGCTCGACAGCTCAGCGCGAGGCCGCACGCGGTCTGGCCGCAGGTGATCTCGGCGGCACCCCGACCGACAGTGCCGCGTTCGTCGACGACATCAAGGCGGCGCTCTACGCGTCCAAGGTGGTCGCCTACGCACAGGGCTTCGACCAGATCGCGGCCGGCAGTGCCGAATACGGCTGGGACGTGGACCGCGGGTCACTCGCCACGATCTGGCGCGGCGGCTGCATCATCCGTGCCCAGTTCCTCAACCGCATCCGGGAGGCCTACGCCGAGGACCCCGACCTGCCGAGCCTGCTGCTCGCGCCGTACTTCCGCGATGCGGTCGAGGCCGGCATCGACAGCTGGCGCCGGGTGGTTGCGACGGCCACCACCCTCGGAATCCCGGTGCCCGCGTTCGCGTCGTCGCTCTCCTACTACGACGGATTGCGCAGCGAACGCCTCCCGGCCGCCCTCACCCAGGGGCTGCGCGACTATTTCGGCGCACACACCTACCAGCGTGTCGACAAGCCGGGCACCTTCCACACGCTGTGGAGCGGCGACCGATCGGAAGTATCCGAATGACGGCGGGTCACACCTGATCGTGCGTTTCCTCTCCGGCCACGCGCCCACCCACGACCTCACCTACGACGACCTGTTCATCGTGCCCAACCGGTCGGATGTCACCTCACGCTTCGACGTGGACATCTCGACGTCCGACGGCACCGGGACGACGGTCCCGCTGGTGGTCGCGAACATGACCGCGGTCGCCGGCAAGCGAATGGCCGAGACCGTTGCGCGGCGCGGCGGTCTGGTTGTCCTGCCCCAGGATCTGCCGCTGGCGGCCGCGGCCGAGTCGATCACGTTCGTGAAGTCCCGGCACCTCGTCGCCGACACCCCGGTCGTCCTCACCGGCGACAATTCGGTGTCCGACGCGCTGGCTCTGCTGCCCAAACGCGCCCATGGCGCGGCCGTCGTCGTGGCAGAGCGCACACCGATCGGCATCGTCACTGAACAGGCGTGCGCCGGCATCGACCGGTTCACCCGGGTGCGCGACGTGCTGGAACCGACGATGGTGACATTGCCGGTGGACACCCCGGGCCGTGAGGTGTACGACGCACTCGGCGACCTGCATCTCGGCCTGGCGGTGCTGGTCCATCCGGACGGCACACTCGCCGGAGTGCTCACCCGGGTCGGTGCGCTACGACACGGGATCTACCGCCCCAATGTCGACACTCACGGACGGCTGCGGATCGCGGCGGCCGTGGGCATCAACGGTGACGTTGCGGGCCGGGCTCGAGCACTCGTCGACGCCGGGGCCGATCTGTTGGTGGTGGACACCGCGCACGGCCACCAGGAGAAGATGCTCGCCGCCCTGGACGCGATCGCCGCCGCCGATCTCGGCGTTCCGATAGCGGCGGGCAATGTGGTGTCGGCAGAGGGCACGGCGGACCTCATCAAGGCCGGTGCCTCGATCGTGAAGGTCGGGGTCGGGCCCGGTGCAATGTGCACGACGCGGATGATGACCGGAGTGGGTCGGCCGCAATTCTCAGCCGTAGCCGAATGTGCCGGTGCGGCAAAGGATCACGGGGCCCACGTATGGGCAGACGGCGGTATCCGACATCCGCGCGACGTGGCACTCGCGCTGGCCGCCGGAGCGTCGAACGTCATGGTCGGGTCGTGGTTTGCCGGTACGTTCGAGTCGCCCGGCGAACTGCAACGCGACGCCGACGGTCTCTACAAGGTCAGCTTCGGCATGGCGTCCAAGCGGGCGGTCGCGGCTCGATCCGCCAACGACAGCGCCTATGACCGGGAACGCAAGGCCCTGTTCGAGGAGGGCATCTCGAGTTCCCGAATCCGCGTCGACCCGGAACGCCCCAGCGTCGAAGATCTCATCGATCACATCTGCTCGGGCGTGCGCAGCGCCGCCACCTACGCAGGCGCACACAACCTCGTCGAACTGCACGACAAGGTCGTCCTCGGGGTGCAATCCGCTGCCGGGTTCGCCGAAGGACGCCCTCTGCCGGGCGGCTGGTGAGCCCCATGGACATCGTTCTCTACGTCGCCGGCCTGGTGGGCTTTGTTGCGCTCACACTCGGAACGGCACTGTTCGTGGCGGCCGAGTTCTCGCTGACCGCGCTGGAGCGATCGACCATCTCCGACGATGTGGCCACCCGCGGTGACCGCCGGTCACGCATGGTGGACCGGGCGCATCGGAGCCTGTCGTTTCAACTGTCGGGTGCCCAACTCGGCATCACCATCACCACCCTGATCACCGGCTACATCGCCGAACCGGTGCTCGCGACGCTGTTCACGCCGGCACTCGAGTCCGCAGGTCTGGGACCCTCGGTGGCGGCGGGTATCGCGCTGGCACTCGCCTTGATCATCGCGACCTCGCTGTCGATGGTGCTCGGCGAACTGATCCCGAAGAACCTCGCGATCGCCAAACCACTCGCGGTGGCCCGGTACACAGCCGGACCGATGACCTTGTTCTCGGCAGCCTTCCGCTGGGCCATCAACGGGTTGAACGGGTCCGCGAACTGGCTGGTCCGGCGTCTCGGCGTCGAGCCGGCCGAGGAATTGCGCTCGGCACGATCCCCACAGGAACTGGTGTCGCTCGTTCGCAACTCGGCACGCGCCGGCGCCATCGACGCCGACACGGCGACACTCGTCGACCGTTCGTTGCGGTTCGGCGAACTCACTGCCGAGGACCTGATGACGCCGCGGGTCACCGTTGTCTGCCTCGACCAGGCAGACAACGTGCGCGACCTCGTCGTCGCGGCGTCCCGGACCGGTCATTCCCGGTTCCCGGTGGTCATCGACGGGAACCTCGACGATCTGGTCGGCGTCGTCCACATCAAGCAGGCATTCACCGTCGCGCCCGAAGAGCAGGCGACCACACAGATCGCTTCGATCGCCCGCCCGGTGCCACGGGTACCGACAAGCCTCGACGGTGATTCGCTGATGGAACAGATCCGCGCCGACGGCATGGAGCTGTGTGTGGTCATCGACGAGTACGGCGGTACGGCAGGCATCGTGACGACCGAAGACCTGATCGAGGAGATCGTCGGCGACGTCACCGACGAACACGACGACGAACGAGCCGACGTCCAGGTCGAGGGTGAGGGGTATCTCTGCGCGGGCCTGCTCCGGATAGACGAAGTAGCAGACGCGGTCGGGTATCACGCTCCTGACGGCCCCTACGACACGCTCGGCGGTCTCGTGATGTTCGTACTCGGCCGGATCCCGGAGGCCGGCGACACGGTCGAACTCCCTGACCGCACGGCCGGTGTCGACGATCACGACGACGATGAGGACGACCTTCCCGACGGACCTGTCACCCGGTGGCGGGCGACCGTCCGGCAGATGGACGGACGGCGGGTCGACGTCGTCTCATTGCAGCCCATCTCGGATGGCGAATCAGCGGTCGAGGTCTCCGCACCGGCCCAGCGAGGGGTGAGTGCCGATGGGTGACGTGTGGGGTGTCCTGCTCGCGGTCGCGCTGCTCGCGGGTAACGCGTTTTTCGTCGGCGCCGAGTTCTCGCTGATCTCGGCCCGGCGCGACCGCCTCGAGGCGCTCGAGGAGAGCGGGAAGACGCGCGCTCGCACCGTCATTCGTGCCGGTGAACACCTGTCACTGATGTTGGCCGGTGCGCAACTCGGCATCACGATCTGCTCGATCCTGCTCGGCCGGGTCGCCGAGCCGGCGGTCGCACACCTCATCGAGAAGCCGTTGCATCTCGCCCACGTGCCCACCGCGCTGCTGCATCCCATCGCGTTCACCATCGCGTTGTCGTTGGTGGTGGTGCTGCACATCCTGCTCGGGGAGATGGTGCCCAAGAACATCGCGCTCGCTGGACCCGAAACCGCAGCGATGTGGCTGGTTCCGCCGCATCTCGGGTTCATCCGGATCATGCGTCCGCTCATCGGGTTCTACAACTGGCTGGCCAATTCCTCGCTGCGGCTGATGCGCGTCGAGCCGAAGGACGAACTCGACGCCACCGTCTCGACCGGCGAACTCGCCCAGATGCTCAGCGAGTCCGAAGAAGAGGGACTCATCGACGCCGAGGAACACGAACGGCTCACCCGTGCACTCAGCTCGGTGAGCCGCGCGGTGGCCGAGGTGATGATCCCGCTCGACAAGATGCGCAGCGTCGAGATCGAACGCGATGCCGCGACCGGCGGTACCGGACCGACCCTGGGGTCGATCGAGAAGGCGGTCGGCGACACCGGGTTCTCCCGATTCCCGGTGCGCGGTTCCGACGGCACCTTCACCGGGTATCTCCATCTCAAGGACGTGCTCGACGACATCCTCGACGAGCGCATCGGACCGGAGACGATCATCGGTGTCGACAAGATCCGACCGCTGCCGGTGATCTCGTCGACCACCCCGCTCGACGAGGCCACCGGAGCACTGCGGCGGACGAGTTCGCACCTCGGCGCGGTCGTCGACGAGAGTGGGCGCACCATCGGTGTCGTCGCGCTCGCCGACCTCGTGGAGGAATTCGTCGGGACCGTTCGGGACGAGACGCATCGCGTGTGAACGCCCCGGCCATCCTCACGCCCGCTCAGTGGCACGCTCGTCGTGACGCTTACGCCGACCGCGTCGAGCGGCTCGTCGGGCCGTACTTGCGTGCGCGGCGCAGCGGGGTCAAGCATCCCGTGCTCGATTTTCTGTTCACCTACTATTCGTCGCGTCCGGCGCACGTCCAGCGGTGGCATCCCGGCCTCGACACCGTGCTGTGCGACGCCGACGAGTACCTGGCGTTGCGCGGCTACCACCGGGTGGATGGTGGCGTCACCGCCTATCCCGACCACCTCGTCCGACGGTCGGAGAAGATCCGCGCAACCGTCGAACTCTTGGCGGTCACGGCGGGCCGATCCCCCCGTTTCGGGTGCTTCGGCCTGCACGAGTGGGCGATGGTCTACCGAACCGACGCCACCCGGCACGCCGTCCCGCTTCGGCTCGGCAGTGCCGGCACCGATTCGGTGGTCGAGTCGATGCCACTGCGCTGCACCCATTTCGACGCGTTCCGGTTCTTCACCGACGACGCCCGACCCCGCAACGCGGCGCCGCTGTCTCGAGACACGCAGGCCACACACGAACAGCCGGGATGCCTGCACGCCACGATGGACCTCTATCGGGCTTGCCTCACGATGACTCCATTTCTGCCTTCGGAACTGACCCTCGATGCGTTCGAGGTCGCGTTGTCGGCCCGCGAACTCGACATGCGAGCGAGCCCATACGACCTGCGTGAGTTCGGCTACCCGCCGGTCGCGATCGAAACACCCGAGGGTCGGGCTGCCTATGCCCGCGAGCAGACCGCGATCGCCGAGCGGGGCGCGGTGGTTCGGGCCGCTGTCGTCGAACGCGGACGTGCTCTGCTCGGTGAGCGTGTAGCAGGTCACCTAACCGGTTAGCCAGGTGAAGACGCCCGTTACCGACGAGTAGCATGGTTACGATCGAATACACCGATACTCCTCGCCCGGACCGAGGCGGACGCCTTTGCCCACGGTCCGACCGCGATGAGATTGCGCAGAAAGGCTGACATGTCCGACCGGATCACCGTCGACGGTTTGCAGGTCTCTTCCGTTCTCTACGACTTCATCAACAACGAGGCCCTCCCGGGTACCGGGGTCGACAAGGACGCCTTCTGGTCGGGTGCGGCTGCGGTCATCGCCGACCTCGCACCGCGCAACCGAGAGCTGCTCGCCGTACGTGACGACCTGCAGGCCAAGATCGACCAGTGGCACCGCGACCACAAGGGTGACCTGGACTTCGACGCCTACAAGGCCTTCCTCACCGACATCGGCTACCTGGTGGATGTGCCGGCCGACTTCCAGATCAGCACCGCCAACGTCGACCGCGAGATCAGCGAGACCGCGGGTCCGCAGCTCGTCGTGCCGGTCCTCAACGCGCGGTTCGCACTCAATGCGTCCAACGCGCGCTGGGGTTCGCTGTACGACGCGCTCTACGGCACCGACGTCATCCCGGAGACCGACGGCGCCGAGAAGGGCAAGACCTACAACACTGTTCGCGGCGACAAGGTCATCGCGTACGCGAAGGACTTCCTCGACAAGGCAGTTCCGCTCGAGCAGTGCAGTTACACCGACGTCACCGGTTTCGCGATCACCAGTGCCGGCAGCGCCGACAATGCCGCGTCGGTTCAGGTCACCTTGGCCGACGGCACCACCTCGACGCTCGCCGATCCGTCGGCGTTCGCCGGCTACCGCGGCGATGCGACCTCACCGTCGTCGATCCTGCTCCGCAACAACGGTCTCTACCTCGACATCGAGATCGACCCGACCTCGCCGATCGGCAAGACCGATCCAGCGGGCATCAAGGATGTCGTTATGGAGTCGGCTATCACGACGATCATGGACTTCGAGGACTCCGTGGCCGCCGTCGACGCCGACGACAAGGTGCTCGGCTACCGCAACTGGCTGGGCCTCAACAAGGGCGACCTGTCCGAAGAGGTCACCAAGGGCGGCAAGACCTTCACGCGTGTCCTCAACGGCAACCGTGAGTACAACGCACCCGACGGCACCGGATTCGACCTGCACGGACGGTCCCTGCTGTTCGTCCGCAACGTCGGTCACCTGATGACCAACGACGCCATCCTCGACGCCGACGGCAACGAGGTGGGCGAGGGCATCCAGGATGCGCTGTTCACCTCGCTCATCGGCGTTCACGGATTGTCGACCGACGCCGGTGTCCAGAACTCGCGTACGGGATCGATCTACATAGTCAAGCCGAAGATGCACGGCCCGGACGAGGTCGCCTTCACCGTCGAACTGTTCGGCCGAGTGGAGAAGGTCCTCGGTCTGCCCGAGAACACCCTCAAGGTCGGCATCATGGACGAAGAGCGCCGCACCACGGTGAATCTGAAGGCTTGCATCAAGGCGGCCGAAAGCCGTGTCGTGTTCATCAACACCGGCTTCCTCGACCGCACCGGCGACGAGATCCACACCTCCATGGAGGCCGGTGCGATGATCCGCAAGGGCGAGATGAAGCAGCAGAAGTGGATGCTCGCCTACGAGGACTCCAACGTCGACATCGGTCTGCACGCCGGGCTGCAGCACCGCGCGCAGATCGGTAAGGGCATGTGGGCCATGACCGATCTGATGGCCGACATGGTGGAGCAGAAGATCGGTCAGCCCAAGGCCGGCGCCAGCACCGCGTGGGTGCCGTCGCCCACCGGCGCGACCCTGCACGCCATGCACTACCACCTGGTGGACGTCTTCGAGCGCCAGGACGAGATCGCCAAGCGCGATCCGGCGTCGGTCGACGACATCCTCACCATTCCGCTTGCGCCCAAGACGGATTGGACCGACGAGGAGAAGAAAGAGGAGCTCGACAACAACTGTCAGTCGATCCTCGGGTACGTCGTGCGCTGGATCGACCAGGGCGTGGGCTGTTCGAAGGTTCCCGACATCCACGACATCGCGCTCATGGAGGATCGGGCGACGCTGCGGATCTCCAGCCAGCTGCTCGCGAACTGGATTCACCACGACATCGTCACCGCCGACGATGTGGTGGCCGCCCTGAAGCGGATGGCGCCGGTGGTGGACCGGCAGAACGAGGGTGATCCCGAGTACCGGCCGATGGCTCCCGACTTCGACTCGAGCATCGCCTTCCAGGCCGCCAAGGAGTTGATCCTGGAGGGTGCGAAGCAGCCGAGCGGCTACACCGAGCCGATCCTGCATCGCCGTCGCCGCGAGTTCAAGGCCGCCGCGACGGTCTGATCACCCGGCCCGGAAGTCTCCGAGACGATAGACGACGCCCCGGCCGCCTACCGCGCATCCCCGCGGTAGGCGGTCGGGGCGGTATCGTCAGACCCTGGTGACCGCTTCTGCGTGTGTGATGGGTCTCGCACGCTGTGCGTGTTCGTGTCGCGGTCACCGACCGATCGAGACCGGCACGACAGCACGGAGGGGCACCGACCTTGGCGCATCATCGGAGTACCGGCAGCGGTGGCGGGATCCGGAGCCGGGGTGTGAGCCGGGGACTGGTCTTCGCGTTGTTGTCGATCATTCTCGTCGCCGCGATCATCGTGGCCTGGCAGCATCTCGGTGACCGGATCGATCGGGAGGCCGACGAGGCAGCCGGCTCCTGCGTCGAGGGCCGGGAGACGGTGACCATCCGCACCGACGCCGACCTCGCACCCGGACTGACCGAGATCGCGGCCAACTATGCCAAGACCAACCCCGTGGTGCGCGATCACTGTGTGACTGTCACGATTCGTCCCGACGCCGACGCGAAGATCACCGCGGATGCGCTCGCCGGAACGTGGGACGACGCGTCGATGGGGACCTACCCGGCAGCGTGGATTCCGCAGTCGTCGGTGTGGGCGGCCAACCTGTCGGCCGTGAAACCCACTGCGATCGAGGGAACTCCCCGCTCGCTGGTCACCTCCCCGGTGGTGCTGGCGGTGTCCCCCGCCTTCAACCAGCAGCTGGGCGGAAAGCTCGACTGGTCGCAGCTGCCCACCCTGCAGCGCCGCGACGCGAGCCTCGCCGACGTCGGCCTGCCCGGCTGGGGATCGCTGCGCATGGCGATGCCCACCGAGCGGCAATCGGACTCGAGTGCGCTCGCCGCGCAGGCGGTGGCCGCCCAGGTGACGCGGACAACCGGCGCGCTCACCACGCAGGATGCGGCATCGGAGCGGGTGCGATTCAGCGTGCAAGCCCTGCTCGAGGGCGCACCGTTGTCACCCGACGGAACCCCGGCCGGGGCCGCCCGCGTCATCGCGGAGGGGTCGGGAGACCCATCGTCGACCCGCATCCACGCGGTGCCGATCACCGAACAGAAGCTCTATCAGGAGACCCGCAACGACGCGCAGGCCCGTCTCGCCGAACTCCTGCCGACCGGCCCCACTCCGGTGGCCGACTACCCGGTGGTGCGACTCACCGACGACCGGGTGTCGGACGTGGCCACCGACACCGTCGCCGACTTCGTCGAGTTCGCCGCCCAGCCCGACCAGTTGCGACTGCTGACCGCGCTCGGATTCCGTGGGGACGCACCACTGCCCGCCGCGACCGCGACGGTGACGTTCCCGCGCACCCCCAGCCCGATGCCGAGCCCCGAACCCGGCGCGATCGTGGCCATCAACCGACTCGTCTACGGACCGGCCTGACGCGTCGCCGGCGCGAGGCGTCGTGTCGAAACCACTGGCGAAACGACATTGTCATCTCGCCCAGCCTTCGAGGCTCTCGGCTTGGCGCCTCGAGCACCTCAGGCAGCGGAAAGGCTTGGCGCGCCGACCATCTCAGGGAGCGGTGGTGCTGCTGAACGCCTCGATCGGCGGACAACTGCAGACGAGGTTGCGGTCGCCGAACACGCCGTCGATGCGGCGCACCGACGGCCACACCTTGGCGCGTGCGCCGGCCGACGGCAGGCCCTGCGGATAGACCGCAACCTCGCGGGAGTAGGGGTGATTCCATTCTCCGACGAGGCATTCCGACGTGTGCGGAGCGCCTCGCAACGGGTTGTCCTCGACATCCCATTCGCCCGCGGCCACCTTGTCGATCTCCGCGCGGATGGCGATCATCGCGTCGCAGAAGGCGTCGATCTCGTCGAGATTCTCGCTCTCCGTCGGCTCCACCATCAGCGTTCCGGCCACCGGGAAGCTCATCGTCGGTGCGTGGAAACCGTAGTCGGCGAGACGTTTCGCAACATCGTCGACGGTGACGCCGGTCGACTTGGTGATTCCACGCAGATCGAGAATGCACTCGTGTGCGACGTAGCCGTGGTCGCCGGTGTAGAGCACCGGGAAGTACTCACCGAGGCGCGCGGCGACGTAGTTGGCGGAGGCGATCGCGGTCATCGTGGCCCGACGCAGCCCCGCCGCACCCATCATCGCGATATACGCATAGGTGATCGGCAGGATCGACGCCGACCCGTACGGCGCGGCCGAGATCGTGATGTCGCCCGGCAGCTCGGGCGCCAGCGGATGCCCCGGCAAGAACGGGGCCAGGTGCTCACGCACCGCCACCGGTCCCACACCCGGTCCGCCCCCGCCGTGCGGGATGCAGAACGTCTTGTGCAGATTCAGGTGACTGACGTCGCCACCGAAGTGGCCGGGCCGTGCCACGCCGACCAGCGCGTTGAGGTTGGCTCCGTCGACATACACCTGACCGCCCGCGTCGTGGACCGCCGCGCAGATCTCGCGGATGTCGTGTTCGAAGACACCGTGAGTGGACGGGTAGGTGATCATGATGGCCGCCACGCGACCCTCATTTGCCGCGATCTTGGCCGTCAGGTCGTCGAGGTCGACATCGCCGTTCTCGCGGCATGCGACCACCACGACGCGCATACCGGCCATCACCGCCGACGCCGCATTGGTGCCGTGTGCGCTCGACGGGATCAGGCAGACGTCGCGGTCGACCTCACCTCGACTCCGGTGGTAGCCACGAATGGCGAGAAGCCCCGCATACTCCCCCTGGGAGCCGGCGTTGGGCTGCAGGCTGACGCGGTCGTAGCCGGTCACGGCCACCAGCCAGTCCTCGAGGGTGGTGATGAGCTCGCGGACGCCGGCGGTGTCTGCACTCGGTGCGAACGGGTGCAGACCGGCGAATCCGGGCCAGGTGATCGGCTCCATCTCGGTGGCGGCGTTGAGCTTCATGGTGCACGACCCCAGCGGAATCATGCTGCGATCGAGCGCGATGTCCTTGTCCGACAGGGCGCGCAGATAGCGAAGCATCGCGGTTTCGGTGCGATACCGATTGAACGCCGGGTGGGTGAGGAACTCCGAGGTGCGCGTCTCGATCGGAGCGGCGAAGCCCCTCGGCTGCACCGATGCCGCGCTGAAGGCATCGAGCACCGCGGCGATGTCGGTATCGGTGGTGGTCTCGTCGCACGCGATCCCGACGACGTCGCCATCCACCCGGCGCAGGTTGATGCCGTGGCGCTTCGCTTGTGCCAGAACAGCGTCGGCCTGCCCGGGCGTGCGGACCTCGATCGTGTCGAAGAACGACGCGTGCGCGATCGCGAACCCTGCGGCCGCGAGGCAGTCGGCGAGACGCGCGGCATTGGCGTGGGTTCGTCGGGCGATCGCGCGCAGACCCTCGGCACCGTGATACGACGCGTACATCGCGGCGATGACAGCCAACAAGACCTGCGCGGTGCAGATGTTGCTTGTCGCCTTCTCGCGCCGGATGTGCTGCTCACGTGTCTGCAGGGCGAGCCGGTAGGCGAGGTTGCCATCGGCATCCTTGGAGATACCGACCAGCCGTCCGGGCAGTTGCCTGGCATGGCGCGTGTGGACCGACAGGTATCCGGCGTGCGGACCGCCGAAGCCCATCGGCACACCGAATCGCTGGGTGGTCCCGAAGCAGACGTCGGCGCCCTGCTCGCCCGGAGGCGTGATGAGGGTCAGCGCCAGAAGATCGGCTCCCACCGCCACCAGCGCACCCCGGTCGTGCGCGGCGTCGATGATCGGCGCGGCGTCGACGATCCGCCCGGAAGCACCGGGCACCTGCAGGACGATCCCGAAGAACTCACCGTCGGGCAGCCCACCATCGGGCAACCCGGGATGCAGAGACGCCTCGACGACGTCGATACCGAGCGGTTCGGCTCTGGTGTCGATGACCGCACGCGTCTGGGGATACAGGTCGGCGTCGACCACCAACCGGTTCGACTTCGACTTGCCCGCGCGGCGCATGAGGGTCATCGCCTCGGCCGCCGCGGTCGCCTCGTCGAGCATCGACGCTCCCGCGACCTCCATGGCGGTGAGGTCGGCGACCATCGTCTGGAAATTCAGCAACGCCTCCAACCGACCCTGGCTGATCTCGGGTTGATACGGCGTGTACGCGGTGTACCACGCCGGATTCTCGAGCACGTTGCGGCGGATGACCGCCGGCGTATGGGTGTCGTAGTAGCCGAGACCGATCATCGACCGGGCGACCGTGTTCGTCTCCGCCAGGCCGCGCAGCCGTTCGGTCACCTGGGTCTCGCTCATCGGTGCGGGCAACCCGGCCAGGGCATCGGCCTCGGTGTCGTCGGTGATGACCGCCGGCACCACCTGCCCGGCGAGTTCGTCGAGGGACGCGACGCCGATGAGGGCGAGCATGCGCTGTGTTTCGTCGGCATCCGGACCGACGTGGCGATCGACGAAGGCGGAAACATGGCTGTCGGACGACTCGGATGGCGATGCGCTCATGGTCGGGTCAACCTCTCACAGTTCCGGTCGGCATCGTTGTGCCCAACCGGTGGGCTGGCCCTCCCCCTCTGTCATGTCAACGGGTCGTCACCGACCCCGACGCCTGAGAGATTCGGTCACCGATTCGCGATCGACGACCTTTCACCGTGGGCGGACGAGCACTGCCGTCACTTTCCAGAGACGCCGTCAACACCACGGTCCTGGGTGCCTGAGAGTTTGACGAGGAGGTATTGCTCCTTCGGCGGCCACCCTGGACCAGTGATCCGGTGACGCTCTCCCGTGATGCAGCGACGCGTGTCCAGTTTAGGCCATGATCAACGACACACACGTCCTCGACTCGTGTGCCGCTCGTCGCACTCGTGTGAAGGACTAGCCGGTGCGACGCGCGCGGCTCTTGCGCCGGGCAGCCAGCTCGTCTTCCGGGGCGGGCTCGCTCACACCGCCGTCGGCACGCTCACCCGGGAAATCGGCGATCGTCCCGGTCAGCTCCCGCATCGCACCGCTGACCGCGATGCCGAAGACGCCCTGGCCGCCCTGGAGGAGGTCCACCACCTCTTCGGCCGACGTGCATTCGTAGACGGTCGTGCCGTCGGAGAACAGGGTGATCCGGGCGAGGTCCTCGACCCCGCGCTGGCGCAGGTGGTCGACGGCGACCCGGATGTTCTGCAACGAGATACCGGTGTCGAGCAGCCGTTTGACGATCTTGAGGACCAGGATGTCCTTGAAGGAGTACAGCCGCTGACTGCCGGAGCCGGCGGCGCTGCGGATCGACGGCACGACAAGTGAGGTGCGCGCCCAGTAGTCGAGCTGCCGGTAGGTGATCCCGGCGATCTGGCATGCACTCGGCACGCGATAGCCGATCAGCTCGTCGGGAACGGTGTCGTTGGGGAACAGCCCGGGCGCGATGTCATCGAGACTGCCCTGGGTCGCGGTCTGCTTCGGGCTCACCTGGGTCTGCGCCGGCTGGTCATCGATACCTGGCAGCGTGCTCTGATCCTGTGACGTGGCATCGTTGTCGACCGGCTGATCGCCCACTTCAGACTCCCTCGCAACGCTCGGATCGGACCGTCAGGAACTCCCCGGCACCAGCGCCTACTCTACGCGGTGCGGGTACCCGTGCACCCGATCATCTCTACCTCGCCTGTCGAATCAGGCGATGTTGACCTCGACGGTATGTCCTATGCGGTCGACGGATCAATGCGACGCGCCCGAACACTCGACGTCAACTCGAGATCGGCGCGAATGGTGACCTCGCGTTGCCCGTTCCGTTACCTGTGACCGCTCGGCCGCACGATCCCGGAAGCTCAGGCGCCGCTGGCCTTGAAGTCGTCGGGCGAGACGTTGTCGAGGAACTCTTTGAACTTCTCCACCTCGTCGTCACTCGGGGCGGGAGTCTCCTCGTCGGATTCCTCATCGGGGATGAGGAGTCCGGCTTCGGCGAGCACCTCCTCGTCGGCGATGATCGGCACGTCCGCACGCATCGCCACCGCGATGGAATCCGACGGCCGCGCCGACACCCGAAGATCCCCGGCGAAGACCATCTCCGCGTAGAAGGTGCCCTCCTGCATGTCGACGATGCGGACTTCGAGAAGCGTCTGCCCGAAATCGTTGATGAGGTTGACGATGAGATCGTGCGTCAGCGGCCGCGGAGGTTCGATACCCTTCTGCCGCAACGCAATCGACGCCGCTTCACTCTGCCCGATCCAGATCGGCAGATACCGTTGACCGTCCACCTCGCGCAGCAACAACACGGGCTGGCTCTGCGGTGGCTCCACCCGGATACCCACCACTCGCATCTCGCTCATTCCCACCACCTCCGTGTCGACGTGGACGTCACTTGAGAAGCATCAGTACTTTTGGTTTCCCCCGACGCTACACCGCAACGCCACGATGCGGCGGCCGACTTGAGGCGCCACCGAACCCCATCGAGAAGATGAGACTCCCAGGGCTCAATCCAGCGCTGCGCGCCGAGCTGTCAATCCAGCGCTCCGCGCACAGCTGTCAATCCAGCGCTCCGCGCACAGCCGCCTTGACGAGTTGGGTATGCAGCGTGACCGACAGCGCCGCGATCTCCCGCACGAGTTCTTCGGCACGGTCGCGCGCACCTGTCCCTTTGCCCTTCGCAATGGGACTCGCGATCTGCGCAACCAAACCGGCCTCGCGGTCGGCAGACACCTTGAAGGCCCGCAGATGCCGGGTCTCGAGCCCGTAGCTGGCGAGAGCAGCCGCGGCCTCCACGAGACGAACCGCGTCCTCGTCGAAGAACCCCGCCGGTCCGGCGGTCAACAGTCCATTGCGCTGCAATTCGGTGACGAAGGCCGAATCCACGCCGGTCCGTTCGATCAACGATTCCCGCGACACCCGACCACCCCGCGAACCGAAATCGGTTGCCGGGGCGACCGCACCTCGCGCAGACGTCAGCAAACGCGTCGGCCCCGACTCGGTGCCGTCGCCGGAGTCGATGGCGTCGAGTTGCTCCTTGATCACCTTCAGCGGAAGGTACCGGTCGCGCTGCGCCGTCAACACGAATCGCAGCCGCTCACAATCGGCCTCGCTGAATCGGCGATATCCGGACGGGGCACGCTCCGGGGTGATCAACCCTTCCGATTCCAGAAATCGGATCTTCGAGATCGTGATGTCCGGGAAATCGTCGCGCAGCAACGCGAGGACCGCGCCGATGGACATCGATCCCTCTGACCGTCGAGCCGAAGAGGCCGTCACGACGGTCAGGCGCCCGCTTCGTCGCGTGGGCCGCTGAGGAACACCAGGCGGAACTTGCCGATCTGCACTTCGTCCCCATTGCTCAGGGATGCGGTGTCCACCGGCTCACGGTTGACGTAGGTGCCGTTGAGGCTGCCGACGTCGACGACCTGAAACTCGTTGTCGCCGAGGCGGAACTCGGCGTGACGGCGACTCACGGTCACATCGTCGAGGAAGATGTCACTGTCGGGATGCCGGCCGGCGGACGTGGTCGCCTGGTCGAGCAGGAAGCGCGAACCCGCATTGGGCCCACGCTTGACGACAAGCAGCGCCGTCCCGGGCGAGAGTCGTTCGACCCCGGTGTCGGCGGGTTCATTCGAGGTCGGCGCACTCGCATCGAGCTCATTGATGAACTCCTCGCGGAATACCGAGGTGGTTTCCACCGGAGCCTCGAAGTCCTTGTCGTTATCGCTCACCGCTTCTCCTTCGTCATCATCGGTGCCACCCGATCTTCGGCCATCACCGAGGGGGCCCGGTTCACTGCACCCGTCCGCTCCAGTTCGGCCTGGAACATCGGTGCGTTCACGCGACCGGCATGTTCTTCACTCGCCCGCGATCGTCCGGAAACAACCGTACCGGTCACGCCGATCGCACCGGCAGGCGAGTCGTCTCCGGCACCGACGATCATATCCTCACCGAGGCACTCGCCACGGTCGTTATCCCTCGATGACGGCGCGGTATCCCGCCGCATCGAGGATGGCGTCGAGCGCCTCGGCGAGAGTTGCCTCGTCAGCGACCTCGATCTCCACCAGCCAACCCGAGCCGTACGGGTCAGAATTGACCAGATCGGGTGATGCGTCGAGTTCGTCGTTCACCGCCGAGACGGTGCCGTCGAGCGGACCGAAGATGTCGGAAACACTCTTCGTCGATTCGACCTCGGCGAAGGATTCACCTGCCTCGACGACAGCGCCGACCTCGGGCAGCTGCACGAAGACCACATCGCCGAGCGCGTCCTGGGCGAAGTCGGTGATACCGATTCGCACAAGCGTCGGCCCCTTCTTCTCCACCCACTCGTGTTCTGCGGTGTAGCGGAAGACTTCGGGTACCTTGCTATCGGTCACGTCTCAAACACCTTTCTCCTCGGTAGGAACTGTAGTGCGGTGGGCCGGCATCCGCCGCAAGACGAGGATCGTCTGATAGGCGTACAGGGCAAACGACCAGAGGTACAGCGCGACACCCCAGATCATGAATGCCCACCCGATCGGATAGCAGATCGTGCCGACCACCGAATCGAACTGGCCGGCAAGGATCCACGGGAACGCACTCATCAGCGCGAAGGTCGCCGCCTTGCCGATGTAGAGCACCGGCAGGGCAAGGATCCCCCTGCTTCGCAGCAACGGCGCGGTGGCGAACAGGGCGACATCACGAAGCACGATCACGGCGATCAGCCACCACGGCAAGAACTCCCGGATGCCGAACGCGACCGGGATGATCACGATGTACAGCCGATCCGCCGCCGGGTCCAGGAGAGCCCCGATCCGCGACGACTGATTCAGCAACCGCGCCAACTTGCCGTCGGCCCAGTCGGAGAAACCGGAGAACATCAGCACCGCGAACGCCCAGCCGTCCGCCTCCTCGACCAACAGCAGCCAGACGAACACCGGGATCAACAGCAGCCGCAACACGCTCAGCGCGTTGGGTACGGTGACAATCCTGTTGGGGACAATTCCGTCGGGCGCAGCCTCGTCGGGGACGCCCGTGTCCGGCGCAGTGTCGGACAAGATTTCAGACCTTCGCAGCGGTCACCGGAAGATTCCGATGATGCCTTGCAGAGTCTTCGCGCCGCCCGACGAGAAGAGGTTGTCGTGGACCATGTAGGTCCAGGTGGTCAGTGAGCGGTGGAGATCCGCGGTCCCGAGGTCGACCCCGTCGTTCGTGATCTCCGCCTCCAGGAACGTCTTGCGCGCCTCGGTGACCGCGTTGGCGGGCAGGTCGGCGAACTCGGCGAGGATGAGGCGGTGGAATTCGTCGAGCGGACTCTCCTTGCCGATGGCCCGCAGGTGGATGCTGGCGCGCACATCGGAGACAAACGCGAGGTGATCGGCCCACGCCCGGTCCAAGTGGTAGAGCATGATCTCGCGCGCCGCCTGAGCGAGTACGTCACGATCCACGGGTTCGGCAGCCGGCGTTGACTTCTCCTCGTCGGCAGCGTCGCCATCGGAGGCGTCGCTCTGGGAATCTGCGCTCTGGGAATCTACGGTCACGAAATCGTCGGCGCCGGAAGACGAGTCGTCGGATTTGGCGTCTGTCTTCGTTTCCTCGTCGGCCTTGCCGTCCGTGTCAGCCTTCGAGTCCGTGTCAGCCTTCGAATCCACGTCGGCCGTCGAATCCACGTCGGCCTTCTTGTCCTCGACCTTTTCGCCGCTCAGCTCCGCATAACGCTCGGGCTCGAGGTCGGCGAGTTCGTCGATCGCGGTGTCGGTGGTCAGCACCTTCATCCGGCGCTCGACCACGATCTCGCGCTGCTGATTGACCAGCTTGTTGTATCGCCATGTGTTGGCATGCAATTCGAGCATCACGCCCTCGGCGACACGCTGAGCCTGCTCTATCAGGTCGATACCCTTGCCACCCATCGAGCCATCGTCGTTGGGCGAGACGGGATCACGCTTGAATGCGAGGTTTCGGGTGACGACGGGATCTTCGAGGCTCGAGAAGAACACCGACACCCCCGGGTCGCCCTGTCGTCCCGCGCGGCCACGCAACTGAAGGTCGAGGCGCTCCGTGTCGTGGCGCCCGGTGCCGATGACACAGAGACCGCCGAGTTCGACGATCTCGTCGCGTGCCTCCTCGTCGTCGTGCGAGCCGCCGAGCCGGATGTCGGTGCCTCGACCGGCCATCTGTGTGGACACGGTCACCGCATTCTTGGTGCCGGCCTCCGCGATGATCTTCGCTTCCTCGGCGTCGTTCTTCGCGTTCAGGACCACCGAGGACACGCCCGCCTTGTCCAGGAAGTAGGCGAGTTCCTCGGACTCCGCGACATCGTGCGTGCCGATCAGGATCGGCTGCCCCGTCTCGTGGATCTCCTTGACGTATTCGACGATGGCCTCGACCTTGTTCGCCTTGGTGTCGTACACGCGGTCGGGCAGATCGTCACGGATGTTCTCGGAGTTCGGCGGAATCTGCGAGATGCGCAGTTCGTAGAACTGACGGAACTGCTCGCCGGCGGCCACCGCGGTACCGGTCATGCCGCACACCTTGGGGTAACGGCCGACCAACGCCTGCACGGTGATCGTGTCGATGACCTCACCGTCACCGGTCTGGGCGAGCCCCTCCTTGATCTCGACCGCGGCCTGCACTCCGTCGGGCCAGCGCTGGAGTTGCGCCACACGACCACGCGACGCATTGATCAGGTGCACTCCGCCGTCGCGCACGATGTAGTGAACGTCGCGCTCGAGGAGATAGTGGGCGTGCATCGCGACGTTGACATGCACCAGCGTCGTGCCGACATGCTCCTCGTCGTACAGATTGATACCACCGAGTTCGGCCTCCACGAACTCGGCGCCCTCGTCGGTGAGCGTCACGTTGCGGCCGTCGGAATCGACGTCGAAGTGCTTGTTCTTCAGACGGGAGACGACGTCGTGGATCGCCTCGTCGGGCACCTCGGTCTCCGTCGATCCGGCCAGCACCAGCGGGATGAGGGCCTCGTCGACCAAGACGGAATCGGCCTCGTCGATGATGGCGACGTCGGGCTTGGGCGAGACGAGGTCGTCGGAGGTGAGGGCCAGCTGATCGCGCAGGACGTCGAACCCGATCTCGTTGACCGACCCGTAGGTGACGTCGCCGTTGTAGGCGCGTTTGCGTTCCTCGCGCGTGGAGTTCTCCGAGACCGCATGCACAGTCATCCCGAAGATCTCGAAGAGCGGCTTCATCCAGTCCGCGTCGCGCGTGGCCAGGTAGTCGTTCACCGAGATGACGTGCACCTGATGGCCGAGCTGGACGTAACCGACGGCGGCGATCGCACCGGCCAGCGTCTTGCCTTCACCCGTTGCCATCTCGATGACGTCGCCTTCGAGGAGGCGGAGCGCACCCTGGAGTTGCACATCGAACGGTCGCAGGCCGATGGAACGGTCCGCGGCCTCCCGCGCCAGCGCCAGGAATTTGGCCCGATCGCGGTCGTTCGACGCGATTTCGAGCTTCTCCACTTCGCGCACGAAATCGTCGTCGTCGAGGTCGGCAGCCCAGTCGGCATGGGTCTCGGCGTCCTTGATCACGCCCACCGACTTCGACTGGTTGCGTGTCGACTGCGCCCCGAGCAGTCGCCACATGCTGTTGGTCAGCTTTCCCACCGAACACTTCTCCTGATCAATCGTCGGCCATCTGCAACCCACCTGCGGCGCCGGTGTCATGCGACACGAGCCGCGACGAGAACATCGTCAACGGTACGCGGCCGCTGGTCAGTGCTCGTCGGCGACATTAGAATTCCTCTGCACCGTGGGTATCCGGCGGCGCGATTGCGGCGACGAGACCGTTCCCAGCGCCTGCCCTTGGAGGGGGTTCGATGCCAGCGAGACCAGCGACACCATCGAAACGGACCACAGTTCGGGTGGTTCGCGCCGCGATCGCCGGCTTGCTCATCGCGCTGGGCATCGGGCTGGGCGCGTTCAACGCCTGGTGGGTGGCACTGTTCATCGGCGTACCGCTGGTGTTCCTCGGTGTCGCGATCGGCCCTCGACCGTCGCGCATCTCCGAGCTCGGGATCTTCCGCCGGGGCCCTGATCGCAATGCGGTGGCGGTCCACGTGCACGCGCTCACCCGCAGCAGTCTGGCAACCGAGGACCTGCAACCGACGATGGTGAGCGCGACGGTGACCCCGCGCGACGACACGGAATACGAGGCCCGCTGGATCACCTCGATGTCCAAGGGCCATTTCCAGGCCCTGACCGCCCAACCCTTCACCACGATGCCGCCCGGCGAACTCCCCGCCCGTCGGAGCGGCGACGACGTGCCCGAGTTCGACGACCAGCCCGGACGCTGGGCCGTCATCTACCCCGCCGTCACCGTCGTCGCCCTGCTCGCTCTCCTGTTCGGTGTGGGACAGGCCTGGCACGTCGACGCCAAGCTTCCGTCGATCACCAAGGCCCTCGACCTCGGCGACGAGAAATCCGACTACACATCGCAATTACGCACAGCGCTCGAAACCATCACCGACGAGTTCGGACAGTCCGGTGCCGACAACATCCTGAGCATCCGCCTCTACGACACCCCCAGTTCGGATTATGCAACCGTCTTCGACCCGAACACCGGTGAGACGACCAACATCTGGATCGACGCGGCTCGAAAGTCGCCGACCACCGACACCCGCCGCAAGCCGAGCACCTTCACCGCGGCCGAACTCTCGTCGACCGACCTCACGTCGGTTGTGAACACGATGACGCGCCAGATCTCCCGGTTCGGCGGCGACACCGAGATCAGCAGCATCGACATCGAACGGCCCCGCAACGGCGACACCATCAGACCGGTGCTGATCAACGCGGACTTCGACGGCAACACCAAGATCGGAATCTCCGGCGTCACCATGCAGGCAACGCCCGACGGGACCGTCGCCGAATTCTTCGACCCCACCGATTTCGCCCGCTCGTTCGAGCTCATGCGGGCGGCACTGCTCAATGCGCGCATACCGCTCGACGATCCGGTGCTGACGCAGTTCAAGATTCGATCGTTCGCACCTGGAACCCCTTATGTGGGAAGCGCATTCAACAGCGGCGGCGTCCGCGTCGAATACAGGATGCCCACCCGCTACGGCGACCTCGAGATCGCTCCCGGACGGTTCCCGGAACTCACCGAGTACGAGGGTCGGAACTCAACTGACGGCTTCGCCTTCACCGACGTCTCGCTGCCGGTGTTCGAATCCGTCCGCGGTCAGGCGATCGCACGCGGGCAGGTTCCGCCCTACGACCAGGACGCGATCGATATCGAAATGCACGACCCGCCCTTCTTCGACGCCGACGACGCACAGGAGGCGGGCGGGCCACCCAGCCAATGGGCAATCAGCGTCAAGATCGCCAATGTCGCTGCGGCCGAAGGGATTTACTCCACTCAGGGAAAGTTCCTGCACGACGAGGCGTTCTAGTGTCGCGACATTAGTGTGTTGGCTCGCCGGCCTCGATCGCACGGCGCGTGACGGCTTTCAGTTCTTCGACTGCGGCTTCCGGAGGCCGCAACCCGCCTCGGTCGGCCATCGAGGTGACGATGTCACGGACCCGCCCGTAGTAGGTCGCCTGCTCGGCCGGTGTGGTGCTGCTGGCGGCATGCCGGTACAGCTTGAGCGCGGTGTCGAGATCTTCCTGGTCGCCCGGCTCGAGATAGCCCGAACCGACCTTCTTTCCGTAGGCCTCACAGGCGATCCAGGCGCGACGCAATGCGGCCACCGACTGCTGATAGGCGTCGGCACGGGATCGACTGCCGGGATAGCGATCGGTGCGCAGGGCGGTCGCGTCGTCGAGCGCCAGGTGAAAGTTCTGGGTCGTCTCGACGGTCACGTCCGTGATCGCCGGATAGCGCAAGAGGGCCGCGGGGTCGAGTTCGTAAGCGGCGTAGTCGCTCAGGACCTTGTCGTGACGCCGAGTGGCCTCCTCCCAGAGCCTCTCGGCAGCCTCGTCGGTGCCCGCATCGGCAATCCGCGGTCCGGGCGTGTCCTTCTGGTCGAACTCCTGTTCGCCAGACGTGGCCTTCCCGGATTCCCGCTTCTTCTCCGTCCGCTGCTTGGACGCAACCCTCTCGGGTGCTTGTTTTCGTAGCCGCCCGATCACCTCTGCCGCCGCCGGATCCGAGTCGATCACGGCAACCTTCCAGGTGTCCTTGCCGTCGACGTCGAAAACCATCGTCAGATGTTTCGCCCCGCGGACCCGCAGATCGCGGCCATCGCCGGACGATCCCGCGGTGGTGGTGTCTGCCGGACCTCCCAGGCTCACCGACACCAGACTGGTCAGGGGGTAGCCGGCGAGCTGATGATCCTCGTCGCCGACGTACACGGTGTCGTCGTCGACGGTGAGCAACACCGCTCCCCGGTCACCGAGGCGACCGAACGCAGCGACACCCAGCGAGACGGCGATCAACGCCGCGACCACCGTCGCCGTGACGATGCCGGACACATTCGCAATATTGAGGATCACCAGCGCGAACAACCCGAGCAGCATCGACAACCAGGCCGCCGAGGCGGCCCGATGATGGCGATTTGTCAGGTATTCAGTGCGGCAAGTGACCGAAACCATGCGAGTACCTCCGCTCACCCTCACCTCGGCCGAAGCGGTCGGCTACCGTTGTTTCCGTGAGTCTCCGCGCGCAAACTCGGCATGCCCGATCCCATCGAGTCCGGCGCCGCCCCAGCTTACGTGGCAGCGCCCGTCCTGGTGCCTCGTTGTTCGCGGCCTTCTGTCTCGGCTTTGCCGCCCTCGCGTTCGGCGCGTTCGGATCCGGTGGCGCGCACGCTGCGCCGGCTCCCCTGCTCGGCAAGCACTATTCATCGACGGCCGTCACCGGCACTCCCATCCCCGGGGGCGGACCGCTCGTCATCGACTTCCCGAGTGCTGGGCGTATCGCGCTCACTGCGGGCTGCAATCGACACATCGGTTCGGTGCGGATCGAAGGATCCACGATGCGGATCGGGCCGCTGATGTCGACCCGCATGGCGTGCCCGGGCCCGCGGGCCGGCGCCGACGCGTGGCTCGCGAACTTCACCAAGGCGCCGTTGAACTGGTATTCCGTGGGCCAAGCGCTGGTGCTGACGGGTCCGACCAATCAGGTATTGCTCACCGAAGGAGACTCATGACACCAGCACCTGCCGTCGTCACCGTGACGGGTGCCGCGGGCAGCATCGGCTACGCCGCGCTGTTCCGGGTTGCCGCGGGCGCCATGCTCGGTCACGACCAACCCGTTGCGCTGCGCCTGCTGGAACTGCCGCAGACCATCGCGGCGACCGAAGGCACCGCGATGGAACTCGAGGACGGCGCCTTCCCACTCCTGACATCGATCGACATCACCGACGATGCTCGACGCGCCTTCGACGGGGCGAATTTTGGGTTGCTGATCGGCGCCAAGCCGCGCAGCAAGGGCATGGAACGAGCCGACCTGCTGGCCGCCAACTCCGACATTTTCGCCCGCCAGGGGGCGGTGATCAACGACGTTGCTGCGCAGGACATCCGCGTGATCGTGGTCGGCAATCCCGCGAACACGAACGCAGCGGTCGCCGCCGCTCACGCTCCCGACGTTCCGTCGGAACGTTTCACGGCGCTCACCCGCCTCGACCACAATCGCGCCATCGCCCAGCTCGCCCGGCACACCGGCACACCGGTGGCCCAGATCAGTCGGGTTTCGGTGTGGGGCAACCATTCCGCAACCCAGTACCCCGACATCTTCCACGCCCGGGTGGGCGATCGCACCGGCGCCGAGATCGCCGAAGACCGCGACTGGCTCGTCGACGACTTCATCCCGACCGTCGCCAAACGCGGTACGGCGATCATCGAGGCACGCGGTGCATCGTCGGCCGCCTCGGCCGCCAACGGAGCCATCGACCACGTCCACGATTGGGTGCTGGGTTCACCGGACGGCGACTGGACGTCGGCAGCGCTGCCCTCCCCCGGTGTCTATGGCGTACCCGAGGGGTTGGTGTGCTCGTTCCCGGTTCGCGCGGTGAACGGCGAGTGGGAGATCGTCGAGGGTCTCGACATCAACGAGTTCTCCCGTGCGCGCATCGACGGCTCGGTTGCCGAGTTGCAGTCCGAGCTCGACGCGGTGGCTGCACTCGCGGATAGCTGACTCCCACACCGGATCCGCGCCGGAGCGCCTAAACTCGCTCCATGGCAAAAAAGGGCAGCGGCTCCAAGAAGGACACCTCGAAACCCGCGAAGATCCCCAACAAGATCTACGAGGCCGAACTTTTCCGGCTACAGACCGAACTGGTCTCGATGCAGGAGTGGGTCCGAGAGACCGGTGCACGCATCGTCGTCATCTTCGAAGGACGCGACGCAGCCGGCAAGGGCGGCACCATCAAACGCATCACCGAGTACCTGAGTCCTCGCATCGCACGGGTCGCGGCGTTGCCTGCCCCGACCGATCGTGAACGCGGACAATGGTATTACCAGCGCTACGTGGCTCACCTGCCTGCTCCCGGCGAGATCGTGCTGTTCGATCGATCCTGGTACAACCGTGCCGGAGTGGAGAAGGTGATGGGCTTCTGCACCCCCGAGGAGCACACTCGCTTCCTACGTCAGACCCCGATCTACGAGCAGATGCTCATCGACGACGGAATCCTGCTGCGCAAGTATTGGTTCTCGGTCTCCGACGAGGAGCAACTCCGACGCTTCCGCTCGCGGATGACCGACCCGGTGCGTCAGTGGAAGCTCAGTCCGATGGACCTCGAGTCGGTGTACCGCTGGGAGGAGTACTCCCGCGCCAAGGACGAGATGATGGTGCACACCGACACCGCGATGAGTCCCTGGTACGTCGTCGAATCCGACATCAAGAAGCACGCCCGCCTGAACATGATCTCGCACCTGCTGTCCACCATCGACTATCACGCCGTACCCCGACCCGAGGTGACATTGCCCAAGCACCCGATCGAGAGCGGCAACTATCACCGCCCGCCGCGGTCGTTGTCGAAGTACGTACCCAATCACGTCGACCAACTTCTCGGCGGTGACCACTGAACCGGTGAGTGCCCACGGATTCGACGGCATGTGGGTCGGCTTCTGCGAGTTCGACTACCTGCTCGGCGATGTCGGCTCGCTCAAGCACAAACGGTCGGTGATCCGCCCGATCGTCGCGGAACTCAAGCGTCGGTTCGAGATCACCGCGGCCGAGGTCGGTCACCTCGACGTTCACCGCCGAACGTTGATCGGCGTCGCTGTCGTGTCCGCTGATCGCGCTCACGTGGTGGACGTACTCGATGCCGTCGAACGGCATGCAGCTGCTCGCCCGGAGGTCGAGTTGCTGTCCGCACGCCGACGCGTCATCAATGCGGCCGACGTTTGACTCGAGGCCGCTCACCACTCCCGAGGTGCGAGCGAAGCGAACCCTCCTACCGCTCCGGGGCGACCTCAGCCGACGGTGGCGGACACGATCCCCGCGGCGACCGCCGCCTCCCGGTATGCGGCGGCAAGGCTCTGCACCGTTTCGTGCGCGTTGAGACCGCTCGGATTGGGCAGCACCCACAGCTGCGCGCCACCCAACGCCCCGTCCTGTCGTCCGCTGACCGCGCGCCGATCGTCAAAGGCGGTGCGGTAGGCCGTGATTCCGAGGATCGCCACCACCCGCGGGGCGACCTGCGCGATCCTGCGACGCAACTGCTCACCGCCCTCGCGCAGTTCGGCGGCGGTCAGCTCGGCTGCGGTCGCGGTGGCTCGCGCGACGATGTTCGTGATACCGACGCCGCGGTCAAGGAGGAGCCCTCGGTCCGCGTCGGAGTACCCGTGCGACGCGTCGATCAGACGGTCGACAATGCCGGCCTGCACCAACGCGGGGTAGAACCGGTTGCCCGGCCGTGCGAAATGAGCCCCGGTCGCTGCTGTCCACAGTCCCGGATTGATTCCGACCATGAGCAGCCGGCAGTCGTCGCCGACCAGGTCGTCGACTTCCTCACCCGTATGAGCGAGCAGTTCGGCCCGCGTGAAACCCACTCGTTCAACCCTCTTCGCAGTCGGTGTCCTCTCACTCGGACGTTACGTCACCCGGCACCACCTCAGAAGCACCGCCGCACTTCGTCGGGTATGCCCGAGTGCCCGGCGGGATTACACTCAGCGGCGATGACCCGGCCCTCGTACACAGTTCTCGGCGGACTCGGCGCGCAGATCGATGCCGCGGCCGTCGAACTCGGCACGCGCAAACAGCGGATGACGCTTGCCCAACTGATCCTGGCCGAGGGCGCACCGGTGAGTGCCGACCGCCTGATCGTCGGCGTGTGGGGCGACGCTCCCCCGGATCGGGCGGAAGTGTCTCTGCAGGCGTACATCTCGGGTCTGCGCAAGGCACTCGAACCCGATCGCAAACCGCGCGCACCGTCCACCGTATTGCTCACCCATGGTTCGGGCTACAGCCTGCCCACCGACGACGACCAGGTCGACGTGCGGCACCTGGTCACCCGGATCACGCGTGCACGCGAACTCCTCCGGCACGACGACCCGGCCGGCGCGGCGGCCCTGCTGCGCGAGGTCCTCGCCGACTATCGTCCCCTGCTACCCGAATTCGAGGGTCTCGGGTTCCGCGACGAGGCCGCCGCACACCTCGAGCGGTTGGTCGACGCCGCACGCGAACTCTCCTTCGAGGCCCGGATGGCGATCGGCGACCACCGGCTCCTTCTATCCGAACTCGAGCAGGCGTTGCAGCGCTCGCCTCTCGATGAGGGTCTGTGGGTGTTGCTCGCGACCGCACGCTATCGGCTCGGGCGGCAATCCGACGCGTTGGGCGCCATCGCCGAGGCGCGACGCATCCTCGCCGACGAGATCGGCGTCGATCCCGGTCCGCGCCTGCGTCAACTCGAGCGCGACATCCTCGACCACGCACCACATCTCGACGCGCCGGTATCCTCGACGCCCAGCCCAGCCACACAGTCCCGTGATTCGGCGGTCCCGACCGCCCAACCGGACGATGCGGAGGGCGACGCGGCAGCGACCCCGGCGGCGTCGAATCTGGTGGGTCGCACCGACGAACTCGCGGCCCTGCACCGCGCCGTCCTGATGTCGTTGGCCGGGCCGGGCGGCGTGGTGGTCGTCGAGGGGGAACCCGGCGCGGGCAAGACCGCGCTGATCGATGAAGCCGCCAAGCGCGCGTTGCATGCCGCAGACCTGAGCGTGCTGTGGGGACGCTGCGTCGAAGACGTGGCGGCGCCGTCGATGTGGCCGTGGGTCCAGATCCTGTCGTCGGTCCTTGCGCGGCTGGATCCGGACGATCTGCCCGTCCTCCTCGACAGCGATCTGGGCCGGATGGTCACCCAGGGCGCCAACGTGATCCCGCCGCCGCGCGAAATGCCCGACGCGGCCGCACGATTCCAGTTCTACGATCAGGCCGCAGATCTACTGGACCAAGTCGCCCAGCGCAGGCAGTTGATCATCGTGCTCGACGATTTGCAGTGGGCCGACGGCGCGTCCCTGGAACTGTTCGCGCACATGGCAAACCGCCGGACGTCCGGGGTGACCTTCTTCGCCTCGGTCCGCAGCGCAGCGTCACTGCGACCCGTCGTCGAACAGACATTGGCAACCCTCGCTCGCTTACCCGAACACCGTCGCCTCGAGGTCGGTGCGCTCGGAGCCGACGACATCTCCGAGTTGATCCGCCGCGAGACCCGGGAATGGCCGACGGTGAACACCGTGGATTCGATCGCCAAACGCACCGGCGGCAATGCCTTCTTCGTCCGTGAGCTCGCGCTGATCCTCGCCGACCGCGGATCGATCGCCGACAACGCGGTGCCCTCGGGAGTCCGTGACGTGGTGCGGCAACGCGTGCGCGACATGCCCACCGACACTGCAACTCTGCTCGATGTGGCCGCGTCGATCGGCAGTCGTGTCGATGTGGCCCTGCTCGCCGATGCCGCCGGCCGGGAGATCGACGGCACGCTCGAGTCGCTGGAAGTGGCAACGGCCGCGGGCGTGATCGAGAGCGACCCAGACGATCCGTTCGGATTCTCCTTCACCCACGACCTCATCCGTGAGGCGATCGTCGCGGGGATCGGCTCGGTCAGGAGCCGTCGAATCCACCTCGCGGTCGCCGACGCACTCGATCGCACCGGCTCACCGAACCGCATCACGCGAGTGGCACGGCACCTGTGGGCGGCAGGACCACTCGCAGACCGCGCACGAACGTCCGCCGCACTGCTCGCCGCGGGACAACTCAATCTGCGCACATACGATTTCGAGGGCGCCGTCCGGAATCTGACGGACAGCTCAACCCTCGCCCGCGCGATCGGCGACGAACAGGCCGAGATGTCGGCCATCACCATGCGACTCGCCGCCGACGTCGCACAGAACGGATACTTCTCGGCCGACCACGCACTCACCGAACGGGCGCGCGAGCTCGCCGAACGACTCGGCGACGAGCGGCTTCTCGCCAATCTCGATTACGCGCGATGCGCTGCGCACCTCCAGATCGCCGACGTCGCCACCGGACATCGGCTCGCCGAGGATCTGCGACGCAGGGCGCAGGGTTCCGACGACCCGACCGTCGTCCATCTCGCCATGCATGTCAGTGCGATCGATGAGTTCAACCGCGGCAACATCGGTGCGGCACACCGGCTTCTGGAACGCTACGCACCGCTCGATACCGACGTGGACGGGATCCGACCCGACCAGATGATCCTCGCCCGTGGCTTTCGCGCCTGGGCGGCGACGCTCCACGTGGACGCGACGACCGGGCGTGAGGAGTTCCGGGCGATCGACCTGCGCCAGACCGATCCGGTGGGGCGGCTGGGCGTTGCGATTTTCGCCGCGAGCGCGGCGGCGATGATCGGCGACACCTCCTGGGCCGCCGATGCAGGCCGACGCCTTCTGGACGCGAGCGGCCAGGGCCCCCTCGAGTATCTGCGCAACGGCGGTGAGCACATGTACTGGTGGGCGCGCGCGATGCAGGGTGACGTCGAGGAGGCATTGGCCGCGATCGACCGGCTCACCACACCCAACGACCAGGCACGGACCGGCGCGGGCTTCTGGTACGGGCTCTATGCGGAGATGCTGGTCGCGGCCGATCGCCTGATCGACGCCGGCGCCGTGCTGGCGGAGGCCGAGTCGTTTGCGGATATCACCGGCGAGCGTTACGCCGACGCCCATCGACTACTCGTCGACGCCACTCTCCAACGGGCGCGCGGAGCAGACAACCCGTCGATCAGCACACTCCTGACCAGGGCACGGGGCGTCGCCGTCCGGCAGGAATGCACCGAGCTCGTCACGCGTATCGATCGGACCGCGAGCTCCTGGGGCTGTTCGGCCGGCTGATCGGCAATCGACGAACGCCACCCACTTGGCGTTTGGCGTGGGGAGGCCAAGTCGGAGTGAACACCCCCTACGCGAATCGCCACCCACTTGGCGTGGGGAGACCAAGTCGGAGTGAACAACCCTGCGCGGGCCGACACCCACTTGGCTTGGGGAGACAAGTCGGCCACAAGTGCGTCCCAAGAACCGTTGGCGAAGGTTGTTCTCGAGCCGGTGACCAGCCGGAGAAGCAACCAGCGTCGGCCCTGCCGGCCGACCCCAACGTCAGGAATACCACGTCATGTCGATCGAGCTGAACAACCCTTCCAACCCCGAGTCCGTCCTCTCCGTCCGCACCCAGAACTCGGTTCTCGCCGACCTGCGCGACCGCATCGCCGGCGCGGTCTACGGACCTGGCGAACCGGGTTACGACGCCGCTCGCAGCGGCTTCAATCTCCTCGCCGACCATCGGCCCGCGGTGATCGCGGTACCCGCCAACCCGTTCGACGTCGTCGAGGCGGTCCGTTTCGCGGTCGACGAGGATCTGCGGGTGGCGGTTCTGGCGACCGGACACGGACCGGGTGCGGCCGCCGACGGCGCACTGCTCATCAACACCTCGCACCTGGATTCAGTGTCCGTCGATCCGGTCAACCGCACCGCAACCGTCGCGGCAGGCGTCAAGTGGGGCCCGGTACTCGAGGCTTCCGCAGCGCACGGGCTGGCCCCGCTGCTGGGGTCGTCCACCGATGTCGGCGCTGTCGGCTACACCCTGGGTGGCGGCTTCGGCTGGCTGGGCCGGCACTACGGCCTCGCCTCCGACGCGGTCCGGTCTTTCGACCTCGTCACCCCCGCCGGTGAAGCCCTCAAGGTCAGTGCCGATGCACACCCGGACGTCTTCTGGGCGCTCAAGGGCGGCGGCGCCGGCAGCCTGGGCGTCGTGACCTCGATGGAGATCGACCTCTTCCCTGTCGCCACCGTCTATGCGGGCAATCTGTTCTATCCGGCGTCGGACGCCGCGGCGGTGCTGCGTCGCTTCCGCGAGTGGGCGCCTGCGCAGTCGGACGAGCTGACCTCGGCGGTGACGTTGATGAACTTCCCGCCGCTCGACATCGTCCCCGAGCCGCTGCGTGGACAGAGCTTCGTGATGTTCCGTGGTTGCTGGTCGGGTGACATCGACGCCGGCAAGGACGTCGTCGACGAATGGCGGCGCTGGAAGACCCCGGAGATCGACATGTGGGGCGAGCTTCCGTTCGCCGCCGCAGACGCCATCAGCATGGATCCGACCGACCCGATGCCCGCGATGGTGACGACGGAGTGGTGCAACGACATCGCCGACGGTGCGATCGACGTGATCACCTCCAACGTCTTGCCGCGACCGGGCGCCATGCCGCTCATCCTGTTCGCCGAGTTCCGGCACGCCGGCGGCGCGATCGCGGCGCACGCCGCCGAGGCGGCCAACGACCGTGGTCGCTGCGACGAGTTCCTCCTGGAGATGGGTGCGATCGTGCCCGATCCACACGTCGGACTGGCGGTCGAATCGGCGCTGCGGCTCACTCGACGTGCCCTCGAGCCGTACGTGACCGGTGCCGCCTACCTGAACTTCACGGAGTTCGAGGAGCGTGCTGATCGCTCGGCGTCGGCGTTCAGCGAGATCCACCGGCAGAAGATCGCTGCGATCAAGACCGACCTCGATCCGCAGAACAGGTTCTGCCACGGAACCGTGTTGTCCTGAAACCCCGCGCAGGACAGCGGCGAGACAGGGCCCGGTGACCCCCACCGGGCCCTGTCGTCGTCGCACCGGCAGTCTCGACGCCCCGGAAGCACCTGCGGAAAGTAGGGGAAGAAGCTTCCTCCCCTACCCTTGGAGTCCTCCCCCAGAAAATTCTCGCGGACGACTATGAACCCCGGGGAAGAAGCTCTTCCCCTAGATTTTGTGGGCACCGCGCGATCGTGTTTCCCCAGGTCATAAGGGTGGTTGCCGAACACTTCGGGTCAGACACGCATGATGGACGAATGCAATCCGATCCGGAACGGCCGACGGTCCTCGTGGTGGACGCCGCCAATGTGGTGGGTTCGGTCCCCGACGGGTGGTGGCGCGACCGTCGGGGCGCCACCGAACGGTTGCGCGATCGGCTCGCCGGGCCTGCCGGCGACGGACTCGCGGAGGTTCCGGGACCGCTGGACGTGATCCTCGTCGTCGAGGGTCGTGCCCGTGGTGTCACCGCGACCCCGACGGTCAGCGTCATCGAAGCGCCCGGCTCCGGCGACGACGCCATCGTCGAATACGTTGCCGCCCAGGGCGACCGGAATGTGGTTGTGGTGACTGCCGACCGTGAGCTGAAAAGCCGCGTCCACCAACTCGGTGCGCGAACACTGGGTCCGTCGGTCCTGACCCGCTGACGCGAGTGCCTCGACGCCCATACGATGGGTGTCGACCGGTCGGTTCGGGGGATGCACACGCAGATCCGACACCACCTCATGGCGAGGAGCGGCAATGGCCACCACCGTGGCAGAGATCATCGTCGAGCGGTTGAAGGACGCCGGAATCGCTCGCGTATACGGGATTCCCGGTGATTCGCTCAACGGGTTCACCGACGCACTTCGGACCGACGCCACCATCCGGTGGCAGCACGTGCGGCACGAGGAGGGCGCCGCGTTCGCGGCGTCGGCCGAGGCTGCGCTCACCGGAGAGTTGGCGGTGTGTGCCGGGAGTTGCGGCCCGGGCAATCTGCACCTCATCAACGGGCTCTACGACGCGCAACGGAGCCGGGTTCCGGTCCTCGCGATCGCCGCGCATATCCCGGCACCCGAGATCGGCAGCGGGTATTTCCAGGAAACCCACCCCGAGCAACTCTTCCGGGAATGCAGTTCGTATTGCGAGATGGTCAGCACACCCGAGCAGATGCCGCGCCTCCTCGACATCGCCATGCGTACGGCGGTCGAGGAGCGTGGGGTGGCGGTCTTGGTGATACCGGGCGAGACGTTCCTGGAGAAGTGCGCCACGCGGCGCTCGGGGGCTCCGATCCGCGCCATCGACAGGGTCGTGCGGCCCACCGATGCCGACCTCGCGCGCGCCGCCGACATCCTGAACCGCTCGGAGCGGGTGACCATTCTGGCCGGGGCGGGTGTCGCAGGTGCGCACGACGAGGTCGTCGCACTCGCCGCAGCCCTGCAGGCACCGGTTGTGCATGCCCTGCGCGGCAAGGAGTTCATCGAATACGACAACCCCTTCGACGTCGGAATGACGGGCCTGCTCGGGTTCTCGTCGGGCTACCGCGCGATCGAGAAGTGCGACACGCTCCTGATGCTCGGGACCGATTTCCCGTACCAGCAGTTCTATCCGTCGAAGGCCACGATCATCCAGGTCGACATCCGGGGTGAACAGATCGGCAAACGCTGCCCTGTCGACCTGCCGCTGGTCGGGAGTGTGCGCGACACCATCGGACCGCTTCTCGACCGGATCGACCCCAACCGGGACAAGACCCATGCGGCGTCTGCTCGCGAGCATTACGCAAAGGCCCGCGTCCGCCTCGACGATCTCGCGGTCAACGACCGCAACCGCGCGCCGATTCATCCCCAGTACCTGGCCCGTCTGGTGAGCGAGAAGGCGACGGACGACGCGGTGTTCATCCCCGACGTCGGTTCTCCGGTGGTGTGGGCAGCGCGGTACCTCGAGATGAACGGCGCGCGGCGACTCATCGGCTCCTTCACCCACGGTTCGATGGCCAACGCGGTCTCCCAAGCGGTCGGGGCGCAATCGGCCTATCCGGGCCGCCAGGTGATCGCACTGGCCGGCGATGGCGGCCTCGCCATGCTGCTCGGCGAGTTGCTCACCATCACGCAGAACAGGCTGCCGGTGAAGATCGTGGTGTTCAACAACTCCTCGCTGAACTTCGTCGAGGTCGAGATGAAGGCAGCCGGTTTCGTGAATTTCGGCACGGACCTGGTCAATCCCGACTTCTCGGCGCTCGCCCAGTCCATCGGCATCCTCGGGCGTCGCGTCGAGCAGCCCGACCACCTCGATGCCGCGGTCACCGAGATCCTGGCCCACGACGGCCCGGCCCTGCTCGACGTGGTGACCGCACGACAGGAGTTGTCGATCCCACCCACCGTCACCGCCGCCCAGGCAAAGGGGTTCACCCTCTATGCGTTGCGCACCGTGATGTCCGGGCGCGGCGACGAACTCGTCGACCTCGCCGAGACCAACGTGTTCCGTCGACTCTTCGATTGAGCACCATGACCGGCGAATGGGCGATCGCCACGACGATCGCCGAGCTGGCGACACACGAAAGTGGTCGCATCATCGTGGGATTCACCGGACCGCCCGGTGCGGGTAAGACGACCATGGCCGGGCGCGTTGCCACCCTCCTCGCCCGGAGGCTCGGCCCCGACGCGGTGGGCTACCTGCCCATGGACGGATTCCACCTGTCGAACGCCGTGCTCGAGCGCCTCGGCCGCCGCGATCGCAAGGGTGCGCCCGACACGTTCGACGTTCATGGTTTTGTGGCCACACTTCGTCGAATCACCGACGCGGACACCGTGGTCTACGTTCCGGGATTCGACCACGCCGCAGGCGAACCCATCGCCGCCCAGCTGGTCATCCCAAGCGATGCGCAGGTGGTGGTCACCGAAGGCAACTATCTGGGGCTCGACGCCGGCTGGGCCGCGGTGCGGCCGCTGCTCGCCCTGCTCTACTACGTCGACGCGCCCGACGAGGTGCGGACCGCGCGTCTCCTGAAACGCCATGTCGCGGCCGGCAAGACACCCGAACAGTCACGCGCGTGGATCGATGACGCCGACCGGCCCAACGCGACGATGATCGCCGCGACCCGGGACCGCGCAGACGCCGTCATCGACAACGCGGCAGGTCACTCCGCTCGCGAGAACGCCGACGCCCGCGCCACCTGATCGGCGGTGACCGCTACGCCGGTATAGCGCTCGAACTGTCGCGCGGCCTGCAGTGCGATCACCTCGGCGCCGGTGACCACCTGCTTGCCCGCCGCTCGTGCCGTTGTGATGAACGGCGTTTCGGCAGGAAAGGCGACGACGTCGAAAGCTGCGCGTGCCGCGCCTATCTGCTCGGCGGAGAAGGCCAGCGACGATTCGTCTGCACCACTCATCCCCAACGGCGTGACGTTGACCAGGATGACGTCGGCAGGATCGGGTTCGGTTGCCGTGTGCGCATACCCGTACTTGTCGGCGAGCGCCGAACCGGCCTCCACGTTTCGCGCCACCACGGTCAGATTCTCGAAGCCCGCCCCGCGGAACGCCGCGACCACCGCTTTGGCCATGCCCCCCGATCCGCGCACGACGACCGGGATTCCCCGATCCAGCGAATGCTCGTCGATCAACTGCGCGACCGCTTCGTAGTCGGTGTTGGACGCCACAAGGCGACCATCCTCATTGACGATCGTGTTGACCGACTCGATCGCCGACGCCGACTCCTCCATCTCGTCGACGAGGTCGATGACGGCCTCCTTGAACGGCATCGACACCGACGCGCCCCGGATGCCGAGCGCACGCACCCCGCGGATCGCGCCTTCGATGTCGTCGGTGCCGAACGCCTTGTAGATGAAGTTGAGACCGAGCTCGTCATAGAGGTAGTTGTGAAAGCGGGTACCGATGTTCGACGGACGGCCCGACAATGAGATGCACAGGGTCATGTCCTTGTTGAGGATCGGCATTCGATGCTCCGTCTCCTGGCCGCCATCACGGCCTGCGTTGGGATCCCCCCGCCGACCACCGTACCCACGCCACGACAATGTGAGGACCGCAGATGATCAGCCGCCACCTTTCCGTTGTCGTTCCCGGGATCACCGCCGACGCGGTGTACCGATTCGCCGGCGACCCCGACAACCTGCCGAGCTGGGCGGCCGGACTCGCGAGCGGCGTCCGGCGCGACGGTGAGCTGCTCGTCGTGGATTCACCGATGGGCAAGGTGACTGTCCGCTTTGCCGAGTCCAACGCATTCGGAATCCTCGACCACGAGGTCCGACTGCCCGACGGCACAGGTGTCGACAACCCACTACGCGTGCTGTCGCATCCTCTGGGTGCCGAAGTGGTGTTCACGGTTCGCCAGCGCGACCTGTCCGATGAGGACTTCGACACCGATTGCGCTGCGGTGCAAGCCGACCTCGACCGACTGCGAGGCCTGCTGGTCGAGTGACGTCGTGATCAAGTGTCCCCAGATCGAGTTTCACCGTCACCCCTGATCACCGCTTCAGCCAACTCGCTGCGCCTTCGACCCCTGAACGCCAGAATGTGACTCACACCACATCGCTCCGCGTCGATCGACGACGGGTGCATTGATGAGAAGGGCCGAAGCCATGGGTCGCTCCACTACCGATCAGATCGATGTCCTGGTTGCCGGCGGCGGTCCGGTGGGCCTGACCGCCGCGATCGAGTTGCGGCGCCGCGGAGTGCGGGTGCGCATCGTCGACCCGCTCGACAGTGCTCCCCAATACGCCAAAGCCGTTGGCGTGCAGCCACGCACTCTCGAGGCGTTCGAGCAGATGGGCGTCCTCGGCCAGGTTCTCGACGCAGCCATCGAGATGCACGGCCAGATCGTGTTTCTCAACGGCGAGCAGGTGTCTCGGGTCGAACTGTCTGTGCCCCCCGACATTCCGTTCCGATTCTGCTTCATCCCGCAGTACGCCACCGAGCGCATACTCACCGAACGGCTCACCTCGCTCGGCACGACGATCGATCGCGAGGTCCGGCTCGACGGATTCACCCAGGACGCCGACGGCGTGACCGCCACCTTGTCGGGTCCCGACGGCCACGAAACAGTCCGGGCCCAGTACCTGATCGGATGCGACGGCGCGCACAGCACGGTGCGCAAGACCCTCGGACTGACCTTCGAAGGCGGAGCGTTCGTCGAGCAGTACATGCTCGGTGACGTGGCGGTCGACTGGTCTCTGCCCCGCGGATTCGCTGTGCGTTCGGTTCACCGGTCCGAAGGTGGCGACGACGGACTCGTGTGTATTCCGCTACCGGGCCGGGGTCGCTACCGTGCGTCGATGCTTGTCCCCGACGAGTTGTCGGCCGATGCCGATCAGGGCGATGGCGTCGCCCACGGATTCGAGGGATCCAGGCGGCCCGAGTTGCACCACATCCAGACGGTTTTCGACCGGTTGGCACCCGAGCCCGCCACGGTGTCGGACATGCGGTGGTCGTCGGTGTTCCGCATCAGTCATCGAATCGTCGACTCTTACGGGCGTGGAAGGGTTTTCGTCGCCGGCGATGCCGCCCACATCCATCCGCCCACCGGCGCACAGGGCATGAACACCGGTATCCAAGATGCCCACAACCTTGCCTGGAAGCTGGCGCTCGCGGTCGCCGGCGACGCGGCGGACGGCCTCACCGACAGCTACGACGCCGAGCGACGACCGGTCGGCGAGGAGGTGGTCGGCCGCACCGTGCGCAACGCACGGCAAGGCATCGATACGGCCACGACCGACCCCGACCACCTCATGCGCAGGGAGGGGCAACTCCTGATCGACTACGCCGGCAGTCCCATCGTCGGTGACGCGCCCACGGCAACCGAGGGACCTCACCCGGGGCAGCGGGCGCCGGACGCAGCCGGCCTGACGCGCGAGGTGGTCAACTTCGGCCTGCGATTGTTCTCGGCCCTCGACCGCACACAGCATTCGGCAGTGCTGTACGCGGACAGCACGTGCGGTGCGGCCGAGGTGGCGGCTCTCGAACTGTGCGCCGCCGAGGTGGTTGCCGCAGCGCGGGGCAGGATCGATGTGCATGTGGTGGCGGCTCCAGCGGCCCAAGTCGGCACCACGATTCTCCCGTTGCTGCGCGATTCCGAAGGTCTCTTCGCCGACGCCTACCGCCCGGACGGGCCAACGGTGTTCGTCATTCGTCCGGATGGATATCTCGGCTACCGGGGCCCGCTGTCGAACGTCACGGCCACCCTCGCCCACCTGAGATCGACATTCGCCGAGTCCGCCACCGACCCGGCTCGCGAGAGCGCCACCGCGACAACGTAATCTCGGCGCATGTCGATTCCTGAGGTCGCGCAGCGTGCGCGACGCGCTGCGGGGCGCGTGGCCGGCACGACGATGGCACGCACGCTCGGCATCGGCGAGGTCATCTACCTGATCGCCCCCACCGGCTACCCGAACTACGGCGACGAACTGATCGCTCGGACGTGGCTGCGCCATCTGGCTCGGGTTCGTCCGCGCGCCACCGTCGTCGTCGACTGTCATTCGCCGGGACAGGCGTCGCTGCTGCACCGCGGCATCCACCCCCACACGCTGTTCGTGGATACGCTGTGGCAGTTGTCGGAGTTCGCCGCAGCCGCACCCAAGGATTCCGACGACGGCCCCGACCCGGACCAGCCGTGGACGTGGATGGCCTCGACCGTCACCGACCCCGGTCGCTCACCACGGCTGAGCGCGGGAATCGAGATCCTCAATCGCGCGTCGACGATCCACCTCCTCGGCGGCGGCTACGTCAACAAGGTGTGGCCGCAGCACGTTTCGCTTGTTGCCGCCGCTGCGGCGGTCAGTCGGGCCACCGGTGCCACCGCGGTGGCCAGTGGTCAGGGATTGATTCCCTGCCTGGATGAACCGGCGTGGACGGCGTTGGTCGATGCGGCCGGCGCCTTCTCGGTGTTCGACGTCCGCGACGATGCATCCGCCGATGCGCTGACCGCGGTGCCACACGCGACCAATTCCGGTGACGACGCATGGCTTTCGCTGCACCGGCCCGCGTCGAATGTGTACCGCCGGATGTGGAAGGACCGCGGCGTCGTCCTATGCCTGCAGTCCGACCTCACCGACGAGTTCCGCGGACCCGAGTCGACCGGAGTCGCCGCACTCACCGATCTCGTCCGATCGACTCTCGACAAGTGGGATGTCGCCGGCAGCGATGTCACCGTCATCGAGGGAATCCCTGGCTACGACAACGAGGTCGCCCACCGTCTCGGCGACCGCCTCGACGGCGCCACCAGGATCCCGTTCCGCGATGTCTGGATGTACGGCTTGCCTGCCGGCGAGGGGCAGACCTGGATCAGCACGCGTTTCCACCCACATCTGATGGCGGCAGCGGCCGGCGATTCGGGCGTGGCCATTGTCCCGATGCCCGAGTACTACTCGACCAAACATCGGTCGCTCACCGATCTGGGTTCGGCGTGGACGGTCGTCGACGACGGCACCACCGTTCCCGACCGGCCCTTCCGCGGCGGCTTCACCCCCGACGACCGGCAGCGCGCGATCGACGCGAAGACCGCGCTGGCCAAACGCATCTACCCCGACTCCCCCAGCCGGTCGCTACGCCGCGGCTGAGCACCCGGGTGGTTGAGTAGCGACATGCGAGCGAAGCGCCCTCCTTTGCTCACTGAGGTGCGCCCTTCGATACGCTCGCAGGCTCGCTACTCAGGACCCGCGAAGCGAGCCTCGAAGGGTCGTGGTGAGAGGACCATGTCGTCTCACCAGGGGCTTCGAGGCTCGTCGCTTGCGCTCCTCACACCACAGCCATCGGATTGGGCTTCGAGCGTCGCGCCGTTGCTCGCGATGACGTCGGCGTACCAGTGGAATGACTTCTTGCGTGTGCGAGTGAGTGTCCCAGTTCCGTCGTCGTTGCGGTCGACGTGGATGAAGCCGTAGCGCTTGGACATCTGCGCGGTGGACGCGCTGACGAGGTCGATCGGACCCCACGTGCAGTAGCCCAGCACGTCGACCCCGTCCCGGATCGCTTCACCCACTTGGACCAGATGATCGTTCAGGTAGGCGATGCGATAGTCGTCGACGACGGTCGGCCCGTCGGGACCGTCGACCAGGTCGTCGTGGGCGCCCAGACCGTTCTCGACGATGAACAGCGGCTTGTTCCAGCGATCCCAGAACTGGTTCAGAATCACACGGAGACCGCCGGGATCGATCTGCCATCCCCAGGCGGACTCGGCGAGGTGCGGGTTGGCCACCCCGCCCATCAGATTACCTTCGCGTGCAATGCGTTTGGCGGGGTCGGCGGTCTCGCACACACTCATGTAATAGCTGAACGAGACGAAGTCCACCGTGTGCTCGGCCAGCAGTTCACAGTCGGTCGGGGTGACCTCCAGCTCGATCCCGTGGTCGCGGAAGTACCGCTGCGCGTACCCGGGATAGCGTCCTCGCACGTGGACATCGGAGAACATGAGATTGGCATGGTCGGTCTCCAGCGCGGCGAGCACGTCGGCGGGATCGGGAGTCAGCGGATACACCGGATCCCCGAGCACCATGCATCCGACGCGGATGTCGGGGCCGGCCTCGTGACCGATCTTGGTGGCGAGCGCACTCGCCACCAATTCGTGGTGGATCGCTTGGTACAACTGAGTTTTCGACAACTCGGCGGCGGGCGTGTTGATTCCCCCGGACATGAACGGCGCGTGCAGAACCGAGTTGATCTCGTTGAACGTCAGCCAGTACCGCACGCGATGTCCGTACCGGGAGAAGAGAACCCGCACATACCGCTCGAACAGTCCGATGACCTCGCGGGAGATCCAGCCGTCAAAGCGATCGGCGATGGCCAGCGGTGTCTCGTAGTGCGAAATCGTCACGAGTGGTTCGATGCCGTGACGTTCGAGTTCGTCGAGCACGCGGTCGTAGAACGCGAGCCCGTCCTCGTTCGGATGCTCGTCGTCGCCGTTCGGGAAGATTCGGCTCCAGGCGATCGAGAACCGGAATACCGTGAAGCCCATCTCCGCGAACAGGGCGACGTCGTCGGCGTACCGGTGGTAGAAGTCGATGGCGGTCTGCTTGAGATTGTCGGATGTCGGTGCGGGCGTGCGAGGTTCGAGAATCCCGCGCGGCAAGACGTCTTGGATGGACAGGCCTTTGCCACCTTCGTCGAAGGCTCCCTCGATCTGGTTGGCAGCGGTCGCGCCGCCCCAGAGGAACCCGTCGGGAAATGGTGTCGACTCAGTCATCGTCGCCACTCACCGATTCCACCGCGGCGCTGAATTCTTCCGAGGAGTAGAACGGCGCCAACCGTCGTCGCAACACGTCGTCGAGAAGTCCTCGCTCATCGAGGGTGTCGAGAACCGGTGGTCCGAACCGCAGACCCTCCTCGATGAGATCGTCGCGCCCGATGCCCAATTCGGCGAGCAGGTCGGCCAGGCTCGTCTCGCCGTATTTGTCGAACACGTGCGCAATCCCTTCGTCCAACAGCGCGCGGAAATATGCGGTGTCGCGGAAGGACTTCCAGAATTCGAAGACGGCCACCACCCCGTCTTCGACGTCGTCGGCGGTCACCAGCTCGCGAAAGGTTCCCACGGACTCGGTGGCATTGCGACGCCACACCTCGCGAGCGGCGTCCACGAGCGCGACGTCACCCTGCGCGGCGCCCAACACGAAATGCATGCCGGCCCTGGTGGCCTGTTCCACCCCACGTTCGACGACGGGCATCGCCGGGGTCACCACCCGCGACAGACCCCCGCGCAGGAACCCGACGACCCCCGTGCGGCCTCCCCCGTCGGCCCCCTGGGTGACCGCATCGTCGACCGCCCGCACGACGACCTCGACGAAGATGTCTTCGGTCACCGGGTCGGTGAGGATCCGCTGCAGCACGCGCTGCACGACGTCGAGATCGGCGATCGTGACGAGCAGATCATCGAACTCGCGGACGTCGAGGACCTCTGCGACCGCGACCTCGTCGTTCACCCGATGACGGTACAAGCGCGCGGCGATCTCGCCGACGAGTTCGGGGATGGCGCCCTCGACCGGCAGTTGTACCGCGTACTTGTAGGCGGTGTCCTGAATGCGGACCGGCGTCACCACCTCGCCAAGAGTGAGTTGCCCGGCGTCGGCGAGAAAGTGGTCGATCTCCTCGGCGACCAGGTCGCCGAACATGTCGCCGTCGCGCAGTTGCCTTTTGGCGAAAGCTATCTGTGCTTCGAGGAGCGCATCGGCGAGTTCGGTCATGCCACCAGCCTCGCACACATCCGGCAGCCCACCCATCAGCTCAACGCAAACGCCCCACCCGTCGGGCCGGCAGATCTGGCCGACGAGCGACCACCGATGTCCCGTCCGATCCACACGTCGGGAGTCAGCTGACGGTATTCGTGCAGGCTGATGGGAACACCCCCGAAATCAGCTCGGAAGTCCGCGGCGTACACAGGTTTCCGGTCGATCCTGGAGATGGTTCGAACGAGGGCACCCCCGGCGTCGCGGCCCCACAGATAATCCTTGTAGACCCATGGGCCGCCGTTGGCCCCCGTGGTGAATGTCAGCGTCTTGCCCAGGAGGTTCTGCGTGCGGGAACCCGCGCGCGCAGCGTCATAGGGCACCGCCTTGCCGTTTACCTGGAAAACCGGTAGCAACGCGATGGACAACGTGCCCTTCGGTGCCTCGCCGAGTGGTGCGGAACGAAACAGACTCATGATCTGTTGGCTGGTACAGCGATTGAGCAACGCATCGACGGTGGCTGCCTTGTCATCGGCACGCACGACGCAATCTCGACCGATCGATGACGGCGCCGCATGGGCCGTCGAAGCCGCTGTGAGACCGACGACACTGCTTACGATCGCCGTCACCATCATCCCGAGCTTTCTGAGTCTCATACCCGCAGTCAACGCGCTGGAGCGGCATCTGACAACTCAGATCGCTGAATCCTCGCTTTGACGAAACAAATTGAGCATCAACAACTTCGGTAGAGCGATCCTGGGGCGCCAGCCCACGTCAACCAACGCGACTCAGATCGGTACGGAGCAGCATCACGTTGTAGTCACTCCATCGGGAGGCGTTGAAGTACAGCTCGGACCCGGTCCCCTTCAGAGCCGGAGACTGCGGGAGCATCATCGGCGCGTACAGCACGATTCGGCCGGACGGCACGAGTGTCTTTCGCGCACCCCACGGCCCTTGCGGGTGGTCGGCGGTGCGCAGCGTGATCTCGTTGTCGCCGTCGAGCATCACGTACTTCTTGAGGTACGGGCTCCACGACACGGACAACTCGGTCACCGGGGCGGGAATGACGACCGCCTCGCCCATGGCGTTCAGATCGTCGATCCACGTCGTGCCGTTCCAGTACTGATACCGGTCGAGGGCCGCGATGTCCTCGGGTTTGAATCTGGCCAGGAAGGCTGCGCCGAATCGTCCGTTCGGCGTGCCGAATTGGTAGATGTAGTCCTTCTCGTCGGCGTTGTCGGGACGGCCGCGGGTGTAGGCGTTCTGCTGGAACTTGCCGTTGTTGACGGCCACGTCCGGAAACGGCGGCGACGGTAGATCAAGGGTCACCGGCGCGTTGACCCGGATGGTGTCACCGGCGTTTTCCCAAGTCTGTCCGTTGTTGTCGGAGTAGGCGATCTGGGAGAAGTTGGTGACCCAGTTCCCGGCACTCCCCCACGAGCGGACCGACATGTAGTTGATGTACTGCCGGAAACCACCGCCGGGTCGAGGAAGTGAGATCGCGGCGGTCGGGATCTTGGTGACCTCGATGTAGTCGACACCGAGCGCGGGAATCAGTTCCTGGGCGAAGTTCGGTTGGCCGGCGGCGATGACCGTACCCGAGTTCTGATCCCCCGCAACACCGTTCGGCACGGTGATCCCGTCGATCATCCGCGTGTCGTTGGTTCGGAGCAGTACGTTGTGCCGCCACTGTTGCCCGGTGGCGTTGCAGTTGCCGAAGGTGTCGCCGAAGGCCATCAGGGTCTGGCCGGACCCGTTGTCCCAGCTGATCCCGAGATCTGTTCCGGAGATGGCGAATCGGCTGTAGGTCCGGTTGATGCTGAGCGGCCCTGTCAACCATGCGACGGTGCGCGTGCTGGCACTGATGAATGGCGGCAGCGGACCCTGGGGTCCGATGTTGGGGACGTTGGAGCTGCCCAGCCCACTCGAACCGGCAGAACCGCTGGAACCCAGGGACCCGGTCGACGAGCCACTCGACCCCAGTTGACTGGAACCGAATCCGCCGTTGCCGCACGGCGACGCGAGGGCCGGAGCGGCCGAATGAGTGGTGGCCAGAGCCGAGGCGGTGAGGGCAAGAGCACCGACGAGCGCGACGCGTGCAGTCCTGACGAGAATTCTGCGCACTACCCGACCTCCGCGCGTGACTGGTGTTGCTGGTGTGACTAGTGAGGCTATTGTGACGATCCATCATCACCAGCGAGGCATCACAAGGTCACGATCCGGTACCACCCAGATGGAATGCGTCGCACCGATCGTCGGTTGTAGGCGGCATGAGAGCCGTCGTCGTCACCCAACCAGGCCCACCGGACGTCCTTCAGATCCGGGACGTGCCGACCCCGAAGCCCACGCCCGGCCAGGTCCTCATCCGTGTCGAGGCATTCGGACTCAACCGGTCCGAACTCCACTTCCGTCGCGGAGTGGCCGACAACGGCACTTTCCCCCGGATCCCCGGCATCGAGGCGACCGGAGTGGTGGCGGACTGCCCCGGTGGCGAATTCGAGGTCGGCACCCAGGTGGTCACATTGATGGGCGGGATGGGGCGCGAGTTCGACGGCGGGTACGCGGAGTACACGTGCGTGCCCGCGTCCAACGTCATCGCCTTTGACAGCGATCTACCCTGGGCCACCCTCGGCGCCATACCTGAGATGCTTCAGACCGCCTACGGATCGCTGACCACCGGGGTCGACGGCCACAAGGGTCAAACCCTGCTGATCCGCGGCGGAACATCGTCGATCGGTTTGGCGCTGGCGGTTCTCGCCCGACGACGCGACATGCGCGTCATCTCCACCACTCGGCAGGAGTCGCGCCGAGAGTTTCTCGAGCAGCATGCCGATCACGTCGTCATCGACGACGGCGACATCGCCGACGAGGTACGAGCGCTCACCGATGGCGGCGTGGACGGAGCCGTGGAGTTGGTGGGCGCCAACACCCTTCGCGACACCTTGCGTGCGACGCGAACCCACGGGGTCGTCTGCTTCACCGGCATGCTGTCCGACCAGTGGACGATCCCCGATTTCTACCCGATGGACTACCTACCGAACGGCGTACGTCTGACGGCATACGGCGGGTCGGCCACCGATCTCCCGCCGGCCGTCCTCCAGGACTTCATCGACGACGTCGCAACGGGCACGATCAGCGTTCCGGTCGCGAAGACCTACCGGCTCGATGAGATCGTCGAAGCGCACACCGACATGGAGAACGGCGCGCTCACGGGTAAGGGTGTGGTCCTGACCCGCTGATCGCCGTCAGCCCGGCGACCACCCGAGCGCGGGACCGAGATGGCGGGCCATGTCGGTCACGATCTGTTCGTAGTCCGCGGCGTCGAACGAGAACGGCAAGGCGAACGCGACCTCGGATGCACGCTGAAATCCCGCGTGCGACCGAAGCTGTTCGGCCAGTTCGTCAGACGGCCCGACATAATCCGGCGAGAACATCATGCCGCGCGGACCCTGTGGCCCGGCCGTTCGCGGGAGCCGTGATGCGCGGTAGTCCTCATACCGACGGATCTGCTCAGGTGTCGCGGAATCGGTGGGAATGACGACAAGCCCCTGCGATACCCGAGCCCGCGTCGGATCGCGATGGTGCGCGAGGTAGGCGTCGATGTGTTCACCCTGGATCGTCGCGAAGTCCCGAGAATCGGTTCCCTCGATCGACACCACCGACGATGTCAGATAATTGAGTCCCTGCTCCCCCGCCCACTGCGCCGACGCCAGGCCGCCGCCGTACCAGACACGATCGGCAAGACCCGGCGAATGCGGCTGGATGCGTGTCGAATAGGTCTCGATCCCGACGGTGCCCTCGAAGGAACTGACCGGCTCGCCGCGAAGGCCGGACAACAGTCGCTGCACACGATCCTTGGAAAAGTCCTCGATGTCGTGGGTATCGGGATAGAGCGAGGTCTTGTAGTCGTCGTAGCGCATCGGAGTACCCACGGAGACACCGGGATTGAGGCGCCCCTCAGCCAGCAGATCGACCGTCGCGAGATCTTCGGCGAGTCGGAACGGGTTCTCCAGCCCCAGCGGTATCACCGCCGTGCCGAGTTCGATTCGGCTCGTGCGCATCGCGGCCGCCGCCAGCACGGCGATCGGCGAGGAGATCCCGAACTGCAGGTGTCGGTGACGAACCCACACGCTGTCGAATCCGAGGTCCTCGGCCATCTCGATCATTCGCAGGGTCTCGAGATGTCCCGCGCGCGGATCATCCTCGTCGAATCGGCCGATGGTGAGGAAACCCATCTTCTCCAGTGGCAGGTTGTCGCCGGTCATGCTGACATCTTGGCCGATTCAGCCGCGATCGTTCACCCGAGCCTCCGCCCAGAACTCGACAATCGCCTCCGCCGTGGCCGTGGGCTGTTCGACGGCGGGCAGGATGCGCGCGCCGGTGATCTCGACGACGCGCGCGTCGGCCATCTCGGCCGCGATGGGCGCGGCCTGTTCCGCAGTCCACTCACCTCGATCGTCGGTCGTGATCAGCAGCACCGGGCACGTGATGCGTCGCGTCGCCCAGGCCAGGTCGGTGCGACGCAGGATTGCGGTGTGGACCGCCGGCACCAACGCCCGGCCGGAGCATCGCAGCGAGTCATCGAGCATCGCGACCGCACCCGGGTCGTGGGCACGGGTCTCGTCGGTGAACATCGCTTCGACGATCGCAGCGCGAACGGGTCCCCGAGGTCCGACGATTCGGTAGAGCGGCAACAGCACCGAGATCTGTCTGCGCATGGCCGCGTCGATCGGAAACGTCGGCGCACTCATCGCGACCAGACTCGCAATACGATCGGGCCGTCGTGCCGCGAGTTCCATGCCGACGTGCCCGCCCCACGCGTTTCCGACCCAGTCGACCTGGGCAACCTGCTCGCGTGTACCGATCGCGTCGACGATGGTGGCGGCAGCTCGAGCACAAGCAGCGATGTCGGCGGGCGACGTCATGTGCTCGCTGCGCCCCATCGAAGGGCCGTCGATCAGGTACAACGTCCGCCCGGCGAGCAACGGAACCAGGCGATCCCAACTTCGTGAATCGACAAACATGCTGTGCCACAGAACAACCGGCGGACCTGAGCCGATCACGGAGACATGTAGGCGCCCTACTTCGGTGTCGATCTGCAGCTCGTTCATCGTTTGCTCCTACGCGTTCCGTTATTGACATTACACAGAGTAATCCCAATTTCGGTGAATGGAAAGAGCCGCAAGCCATAGACTCGATGAGTGGCTCGGACCTACACGTCGACGGTGCGCAACGAGCGCGCCGCCGCCAACCGGAGCGCGGTGATCACCGCTGCAACGAGGATGTTCTGTGCCGACGGCTGGACGTCGACCACGATGGCCGGGGTCGCGGCAACCTCGGGACTCACCCGGCAGACCGTGTATCAGCAGTTCGACAGCAAGTTGGCGCTCCTCGATGCGTGCATCGACAACGCGCTCTCGGAGGGCCGGGACATCCCGGTGCGAGAAATGGCCACCTACCAAGCGATGGGCACCGGCTCACTCGACGACAGGGTCGATGCCGCAGCGAGTTGGCTGCGCGCCGCACACGAACGGTCGGCCCGCATTCAGAACGTTCTCGACCAGGCCGCCGTCAGCGATGCCGACGCGGCAAGTCGACTGCACGTACGGGAACAACGCCGACGTGACGAGGTCGCCTTCGCCGTCGGCCTCGTCGCCGGAGGCCTCACGCCGGCCATCCCCATCGACGACGCAATCGTGGATTCGGTGTGGCTCTTGGCCTCTCGACGCCAGTGGCTGATGCTCCTCGACGAGCGCGGCTGGTCTGCAGATCAATGGGAGCAGTGGTTCGTCCTGCATACCCGCGCAACCCTGACGCTCCGACCTCAGTCCTGAGGTTCACTTCGTCAAATCGTTGCGGCCCAATCGGATTCAGGAGAGTGTCCAGACCGCGTCGAGGCACCGACAACAAGTTAATACTGCACATATGGCCTTGCTCGTCGCTGCTGCCCCCACACCATGACCGCCGGCTCACCGCCCGCCGAGCAGTTGGATCAACGTCGCATCTGGTCCATCTTCGGTGGGCTGATGCTCGCGATGCTGCTGGCCGCACTCGATCAGACGATCGTTGCCACCGCGCTCCCGACCATCGTCAGCGATCTCGGCGGCGCCGACCACCTCTCCTGGGTGGTCACCGCCTACATGCTCGCCACCACGGCGACCACGCCGTTGTGGGGCAAACTCGGCGACCTCTTCGGTCGGCGCGGACTGTTCATCGCGTGTGTCGTCATCTTCCTGATCGGCTCCGCGCTGTGCGGCACCGCCCAATCGATGCCGCAACTCATCGGCTACCGAGCGCTCCAGGGCATCGGCGCCGGTGGACTGATGGTGTTGGCGCAGGCCATCATCGGCGACGTGGTGCCGCCACGCGAGCGGGGCCGCTATCAGGGAATCTTCGGCGCAGTGTTCGGGCTCGCCAGCGTCGCAGGCCCGTTGCTCGGCGGCTTCTTCGTCGACAACCTCAGTTGGCGGTGGGTGTTCTACGTCAACCTGCCCATCGGCGCGGTCGCCCTGGTCGCGATCGTTCTCGTGCTCCCGTCGACCAAGTCGGCGGTCAAGCCGGTGATCGACTACTGGGGCATCGTTCTCCTCGCCTTCATCTCCACCTGCATCGTGCTGGTCACCTCGTTCGGCTCGATCTGGGGATGGACGTCGGCCCGAATTCTCGTGCTGATCGCCGCAGCGGTGATCGCTGTGGTCGCGTTCGCGCTGGTGGAGCGCAGCTCTCCGGAACCTGTGCTGCCGTTCCGGCTGTTGACCAATCGGGTCTTCGTGATCGCTTCGACGGTCGGGTTTGTCGTGGGCTTCGCCATGTTCGGCGCGATCACGTTTCTGCCGTTGTTCCTGCAAACCGTGCAGGGCGAATCCGCGACCTCATCGGGCCTGCGCATGATCCCGATGATGGTGGGTCTGTTGCTGACCTCCGTCGCATCCGGTCAGGTGATCTCCCGAACCGGTCGCTACAAGGCCTACCCGATCGTCGGCTGTGCAATCTTCACGGTCGCCCTGTACCTGCTGTCGACGATGGACACGACCACGTCGGGCACCACCACGAGTCTGTTCCTGTTCATCCTCGGCGTCGGACTGGGCTTGGTGATGCAAGTACTCGTGCTCGCGGTGCAGAATGCCGTCGAGTACCGCGACCTCGGTACCGGAACCTCGGGCGCGACCTTCTTCCGCACGATCGGTGCGTCAGTGGGCGTGGCGGTGTTCGGCGCGATCTTCAACGCCCAACTCGACCGTCACCTGACCGAATCCGCGCCGGCTGCCGCGGTCGACCGATGCTCTGCGGAGAGCCTCGAAGCCTCGGCGCTCGCGCTGAAGGTGTGCCCGCCGGAGGTGAGGCTCTGGTACCTCGACGGTTTCACCGATTCGTTTCAGACCGTGTTCCTCGTTGCGGTCCCGATCGGTGCGGTTGCCTTCGTTCTGTCGTGGCTCCTGCCGGAAGTTGAATTGCGCACGGCAACAAGGACACCCGAACCCAGTGAATCCTTCGGCATGCCGAGTGAGCGGTCGTCGCTGGAGGAATTGCGACTCCAGATCTGGCGCGCCCTGGGCCGCGAGAACAAGTTGCGCGCATGGGAACACGTCGTCGACGCCGCGCACAGTCCGCTCTCACGCGGTGAGGCATGGATGCTCAGCCGGGTCGCCGAGGAAGGCAGTCGGGACATGGAGGTGATGGCCTCGGCGTCGGAGACCGAACTGCCGACCATCGAGCGGACTGCCCACGCGCTCGCCGCCCGCGGGATGGTGGACATCGACGAGGCGGACGTGTCGATCACGCCGACGGGAAATGCCGAGGCACAAAGTCTTCTCGATGCCCAGCGCACCGAGTTGCGTGCGTTGGTCGCCGATTGTCCCGGCAGCGACGAGCCGGACGTACAGGCGATGCTCGACCAGATTGCGCGCCGGCTTCACGAGGACGTGCCCCAGTCGCGTTAGTGCTTGCTGACACGGGTGACGTACTTGCCGTCCGCGATGTCGTCAACGATCTGGCGTGGCTTACCGGTCAGCTGCGACGTCGACCTCGCGACGTCGTATCCGATGACGAGCAGGCAGGTCTTGGCGGTCGCTGCGATGATCGCCGCGTCCTGGCGGGTGCTGTAACCGTGGTCATCCGAGGTGATCGGTGACTTCGACTTCTTCCATCCGGCACCTGCGGTGGGCGCCGCCTCGAATTTTCCGCCGTAGCCCGCGCAATTCTTCACTGCGATGGACACGGCTTCGGCGGCGTCGATGTCGACAACGTCACCACGCCTGATCTTCACGAAGAGATCCTGCAGTTCGGCGTTGGTGTGCGTCTCCGACCTCGGCACGAACGTGACGATCGACGAATCGCCGGGCGTCTCCTGAAGCTTCCACCCCTTGGGCGCCCGGAGGGTGACGTCCAACGAGTCGCTCGCGTCACTGTCGGTCAGAGTGACCGTGGTGGTCGAGCCCGCATCGTCGTCGCCACCAGGCCAGAACACGATGGACAGGGTGACCACGAGCGCCACCGCGATCACGACGGCACCAACCGCGATGCCGATCACCTTGCCCGACCCGGACGAGGGCGGTTGACCACCGAACTGGGGACCACCGAACTGGGGCTGACCGTGGAACTGCTGAGGCTGGGCCATCATCTGCGGCGCGCCATAGAACTGCTGAGGTCGGGCCAATTGGGGTGACTGACTCTGAATGGGTGGCGGACCCTGAGGCGCACCCCAGGCCGGGGGCGCGTAGTGGGCGGTCGGTTGACCTCGATGGGGCTGTCCCGACCATCCACCATGCGGCGATCCGCCCATTCCTGGCTGTGTCATGAATGCCCCGTCCCCTGCCGAAACTGTTCTCTTGCTCCCGAAACGTATCGTCCGATGGGCCGCCGCGCCCATTCACCCCCACGGCAGCGCGACAAGGCGGCCGATCGATCCAACGACGCCACCGAGTTCCTAAATACTTTGCCTAAAGGTTACGTATGTGAGATACTTTGCCTTGTGGAAAAGTATTCGGATGCGCTGGACGAGGTCTTCATCGCGCTCGCCGAGCCGACACGGCGCCAAGTGATCCGCCGGCTGGGCCAGGGGCCGGCCAGCGTCGGCGAACTGGCACGCCCTTTCGCCATGACGCTTCCGTCCTTCATGAAGCACGTCCGAACCCTGGAATCGAGCGGATTGATCCACACCACCAAGAACGGCCGCGTGCGGACCTGCGCACTCAACCGCGAACGTCTCGCCCTGATCGACGACTGGCTCGCCGGCGAACGTCGCATCTGGGAAGACCGCACCGACCGGCTCGAGCAATTCGTCACCAACCCGAAGGAGAACTCATGACCACCGTTGCCGTCGACCCCCGGTTCGACCTCACGATCGAGCGCCTCATCCGAGCCCCACGCCGCGACATCTGGCGGGCATGGACACAGCCGGATCTCTTGCAGCAGTGGTGGATTCCGGCGCCGATGCGAACGCGCGTGGACCACCTCGACGTCCGGCCCGGTGGCGCCTTTGTCACCCAGATGAGCGAGGACGGCACAACGTATGTGCCACACACCGACTCAGTGTTCCTCGTCGTCGAGGACGAACGTCGACTGGTCTTCACAAACGCCGTCAACAGTGCGTGGCGGCCCGCGTCACCGCAACCCGTGGCGATGACCGCCGAGATCATCCTCGACGACCACCCCGACGGTACCGACTACCGTGCGGTGGTCCGGCACGGCGACCCCGAACAGCGGACTCTGCACGAGGAACTGGGCTTCTTCGACGGTTGGGGGTCGGTGACCGACGCATTGGCGGCGCTGGCGGAGACGGGCGGGACGTCACCCGACACGACCCGTATGGATCACTCCAGAACGAATACCGGGATCTGACGATCGGTCTTGGTCTGATACTCGGCGTACGGCGGATACGCCGCCACAGCCAGATCCCACCAGTGCGCACGTTCATCCCCGTCGACCTCGCGGGCGGTCAACTCGCGGACCTCAGCACCGTCCTGCACGGTCACCTGCGGATGCGCCTTGATGTTGTGGTACCACGACGGATGGCTCGGCGCTCCGCCCTTGGACGCGACCATCGCGTACCGGCCGTCCTCCTCAACGCGCATCAACGGGACATAACGCTTCTTGCCGGATTTCGCGCCGGTGGTGGTGAACAGCACGATCGGTCGGCCAAGGACCTGCACTCCGTCGGTGGTGCCCTGCTCGAGGATCGTGGTGGTCTGGGTACGAACCCAGTCGGTGGGGCTCAGTTCAGGTTGTGCGCTCATGCTCGAAGACAACACCGTTGGGCCGACACTATTCCTCGCTCGGGTCGAAGCGACCCAACTTGTCGCCAGAAACCGCAGGTGCCGCCAGAAACCGCTGGTGCGCATCGGGTTTCTGACAAGACACGCGGTTTCTGAAATCGCGACACGCCGACGACGTGCCTCGCAGGTCCGCGACCCTGCTGTCGTGGACACAGCTCGGACGTCGGAGCGCGAACGCTTCCCACCCAAGGGCGCTGCCGACATCTGCTCGGTTGGTCGACGTCGCCATCCCGCCGGTCATCGAACTCTTCGGATCAGAGACCCACCCGCCGACGTGGTCGGCGATCGTGTAGGCGGCGGCCTCGTCCCGGAAACCGCGCTTGTGGGTTCGCGATACGCCGACCAGCACTCGGACGGTTGGTCGTCCGGCCATGGGCCGCACAAAAGTAGGGGAAGAAACTCGTCCCCTATCCCTGGAGTCCTCCCCGCGAATTTTCTCGCGGACGACTCAACAAGCAGGGGCAGAAAGTAGGGGAAGAACCTTCCCCTACTATCAGTGGCCCGGCGCCTCGCCGACGTGGCCCGTTCGCCTGCCCTTCGAGGCATCCCTCGGCCGGCGCCTCGGGCACCTCAGAGAGCGGTGGGGTGGTGGACGCTTATGTGCAGGCCAGAGCGCTAGTCACCGAACTCTTCGGATCAGGCGAAGCGAACGTCCAGCGTCGCCATGCCGAAGATCTTCTTGCCGGCGCACTTTGCGACGAGAATGACCACGCCACTACGGGTTTCGGGATCGAGAGATTTGATGCGTCCGCTGTACTCGATATCGCCACGACCATTGGCCGGCACGATCGCCGGTGCGGAGAGCCGCACCGCGTAGCGCGTGACTGCTCCCGGATCGCCCGACCATGCCGAGACGAATCCCGCACCGATGCCCATGGTGAGCATTCCGTGTGCGATCACGTCGGGCAGCCCGGCGAGGTTGGCGATCTTCTCGTCCCAGTGAATCGGGTTCGCGTCACCGGCGACACCCGCGTAGTTCACCAGGTCACCACGTGTGAGTCCGGTGTGGTGCACGGGAAGCTGGTCACCGACCGACAGGTCGTCGAAGTTGAGACTGCCGACCGTGCGGGTGCGGCCGAGTTCCGACCGCGGCGCAGGGTCACCAACTCGCTCCGTCTTCACGTAGTCGATGGTCGACGCCTGGTTCGCCATGATGTCGACGTCGTGCATCATCACCTTGGACACCGCACCGGTGAGTTCGGGGTCGACCTCGTCGGCGGTCACCCCGACAACGGTCGTGTGCATGGTGTGAACGGTTTCACCCGACGTGTCGACAAAGGTGTTGGTGATCGTGATCATCTCGCGGCCGGCCACAGTCCGCACCGACGAGAGTTCGACATCGGTCTGCAGTTCGTCGCCGACGACGATCGGCCGGTGCTGCTCGAAGACCTGCTCGGTCTGCACGTAGGTGTCGTACCCCACGACCACCTCTTCGAGCAGTTTGCGGTTGGCGGCCATCGCCGGAATCGACGTGAAGGTCAGTGGAGCGAAGAGGCCGGTCCCGCCGAGTGCGGCAGCTGCCTCGGCATCCCAATGTGCCGGTCCGTAGTCCTGGACCGCCCGGGCATACTCGCGAACTTTCTCGCGTCCCACCTGATAGGTGTGATCGGCCTCGTAGTAATGGCCGACCCGCTCCCCGAGCGCAGACACTTCCGACGCTGTCGTCAATTCACTCTCCTGCCATTGGGGACTCGCCGCGAACAAGTATCCACGGAGTCGTCGACCCGCGTCACATGGGCAGGCAGACATGCGCGCCACACCACGTTCAGCCCGAAGACCCCTGGCGCGCGAATGCGACAGTTCTTGCTACTTCTTGCCGCAGTTGCAGTTCTCGCCGCACTTGCAGTCCGGTCCGCAGGTGCAGTCCGGATTGTTGCAGCCTCTCGTATTGCCGCTCATGCATATGAGGCTACGCCCGGTGCTCGTCGACACGACGATGAACGGCTGCCCAACTCCCGATAAAGCGACCTGCCCGAAGGCCCGCGACGCGCATCAGCGACCATAGATGCCACAGTCCTACCGGGCGATGGGAATGAACGGGTGAGTGACAGCTATGCCGGACACAGCGGTGATGCAACCGTGCCGGTCTTCTTCCTGTCCGACAGCACCGGCATCAGTGCCGAGACCATGGGGAACGCGCTGCTGTTGCACTTCCCCGATCACCGATTCGATCGCACCCTGATCCCGTTCATCACCACCGCCGACGAAGCACGCGACGTCGTGCGCAGGATCGACGCCACGATGACCGGCGACGTGACACCGCTCGTGTTCGTCACGGCGGCGCTCGACGACGTCCGCGACGAGTTGCAGAAGACGCGTGCCCCACTGATCGACTTCTTCGACCCGCATATGCAGGAGGTCGAGACGATCCTCAAGACCCGCGGCGCGCGCACCCCTGCGCGTCTACACGGCGTCGGCGATGTCAAGCGCTACAACGCGCGGATGCAGGCCGTCGAGTACGCGATCGAGCACGACGACGGTCAGAGTGTGCGCTCACTCGACAAGGCTGACGTGATCCTGGTGGCACCGTCGCGCTGCGGCAAGACACCGACGACCATGTATCTCGCGCTGCAGCACGGCCTCCGCGTCGCGAACTATCCGTTGATCGACGAAGACCTGGCGAGCACCGACATGCCGCGTCCGATCCGGCATCTGCAGGAGCGATGCTTCGGACTCATCACCACCGCCGCCCGACTCAGCGCGGTGCGGACCGAACGCCGACCGGACTCGACCTACGCGTCGCTACGACAGTGCACCTACGAATTGCGCCGCGCCGAGGAGTTGTACCGGGCGCACGGCCTTCCCGTCATCGACTCGTCCGCGAAATCCGTGGAAGAGATGTCCACTCTGATCCTGCAGGTCCTCGCCCGCAGGCCCCACCCTGGCAATTGAGGAGCCATTTCATGAGCAGCAACGTCCGTTGGTTCGCCGACCTCGGCCTCGCCGATCTCGAGCAGGTCGGGGGTAAGAATGCTTCTCTCGGCGAGATGGTCCGCAATCTGACCGACGTCGGAGTGCGGGTCCCCAACGGATTCGCGACGACCGCCGACGCGTACCGGCGGTTCCTCAGCAAGCCCGACGAGTCCGGCACGAGCCTGGCCGACCGGATCAGCGCGCGGCTCGCCGATCTCGACACCGACGACGTGCAGGCGTTGGCCGAGGCCGGTCGTGAGATCCGCGCGGCCGTGATGGAGCAACCGTTCCCCGAAGACCTCGAGGCCGATGTCCGGGCAGCGTTCGCGGAGTTGTCGGGTGGCTCGGACGAGGCGTCGTTCGCGGTGCGGTCCAGTGCGACCGCCGAGGATCTCCCGGACGCATCCTTCGCCGGCCAGCAGGAGACCTTCCTCAACGTGCGCGGGATCGACGCGATCCTGCAGGCGACCCGGGAGGTGTTCGCGTCGCTCTACAACGACCGGGCGATCGCCTACCGCGTGCACCACGATTTCGACCACGACGCCGTGGCCCTGTCGGCCGGCGTTCAGCAGATGGTGCGCTCCGACATCGGCGCGTCGGGCGTCATGTTCACCATCGACACCGAGTCCGGCTTTCCCGATGCCGTGTTCCTGACGTCGTCCTATGGCCTGGGCGAGGCTGTCGTGCAGGGTGCGGTGAATCCCGACGAGTTCTACGTCTACAAACCCGCCCTGCGTGCCGGACGTCCCGCCGTGCTCAAACGCGGCATCGGGTCGAAGGCAACCAAGATGATCTACACCGATGACCGTTCGGTGGGCCGGACAACGGAGTTCGTCGACGTCGACCCCGCCGATCGCCGACTCCTCAGTCTCACCGACGCGGAGGTCGAGGCGCTTGCGCGACAGGCACTGTTGATCGAAGAGCACTACGGGCGCCCGATGGACATCGAGTGGGGCAAAGACGGCGTCGACGGTGAGCTGTACATCCTGCAGGCGCGCCCGGAGACCGTGCAGTCGCGAGCTGCCGTGACAGGTCAGCAGCGGTTCCGGCTCAACGAGACCGGCACGGCCCTCATCGAAGGACGCGCGATCGGTCATCGCATCGGCGCGGGCGAGGTTCGCGTGCTCGAGTCGGTGGAACAGATGCACGAGTTCCAGGTCGGCGAGGTACTCGTCGCGGACATGACCGATCCCGACTGGGAACCGATCATGAAGCGTGCCAGCGCAATCGTCACCAACCGTGGTGGCCGCACCTGTCACGCCGCGATCATCGCCCGCGAGTTGGGCATTCCGGCGGTCGTCGGAACCGGCGGTGCGACACGGTCGCTGACCGAAGGCCGGGCGGTGACCGTCTCGTGCGCCGAGGGTGACACCGGTTACGTGTACGACGGGCTGCTCGACTTCGACGTCACCGAGTCCACGATCGAAGCGATGCCCGAGATCAGCACCAAGATCATGATGAACGTCGGCACCCCCGAGCAGGCCTTCGCCTTCTCCCGCCTGCCCAACAACGGTGTCGGGCTGGCGCGGTTGGAGTTCATCATCAACCGCCAGATCGGGATTCACCCCAAGGCGCTGCTCGACTACGAGACGCTCGACGGACCGCTCAAGGAGCGGATCGGCGAAGCGATCGCGGCGTATGAGAATCCCCGCAAGTACTTCGTCGACCGGGTGGCCGAGGGCGTGGCGACGATCGCCGCGGCGTTCGCGCCGCACCCGGTGATCGTCCGCATGTCGGACTTCAAGTCCAACGAGTACGCGAAGCTCGTCGCCGGTGAACTCTACGAGCCCGACGAAGAGAATCCGATGATCGGATATCGCGGCGCATCGCGGTACCTGTCGAAGGATTTTGCCGACTGTTTCGCGATGGAATGTGCGGCACTCAAGTACGTCCGCGACGAGATGGGTCTGACCAACGTCAAGATCATGATCCCGTTCGTCCGCACGGTCGCCGAGGCCGAGGGCGTGATCGCGCTGCTCGCCACGCACGGCCTGCGGCGCGGCGAGAACGGACTCGAGGTGATCATGATGTGCGAGGTGCCCTCCAACGCCGTCATCGCCGACGCCTTCCTCGACCACTTCGACGGTTTCTCCATCGGCTCCAATGACATGACCCAGCTGACGCTGGGACTCGACCGCGATTCGGCGCTCGTCGCAGACTCCTTCGACGAACGCGACCCCGCCGTCAAACACATGCTCGCCGCCGCCATTGCCGCCTGCAAGGCCCGAGGCAAGTACGTGGGCATCTGCGGGCAGGGGCCCAGCGATCACGTCGACCTGGCCGAGTGGCTGCTCGAGCAGGGCATCGAGTCGATGTCGCTCAATCCCGACACCGTGGTCGACACCTGGACCCGATTGGCCAGCCTCGGCTGACGGGCTTCACTCGTCCGGTCCAGCGGTGATCGTGAACGCGCTGGGTGTCCCCATCTTGCGCTGACGGGTCACCGGCATGAAGGTGGTGCACCCAACGCAAGGCGCGTCACCGCCATCAAGAGTTCCTCGCGTTCCTCAAACACACCGCGAAGGTTCGCCATCATCGAGCCCAAGCGATTCACCACCGCGGCACCTTCACCAGCCGTCTGTTGGCGAGTGAATGAGGGCCGCGACCGGAACGCAGGACGCTGTCCACCGACCGGGTTACACTGCGGCAGAAGTGGGTTCGCACCGGCTCATGCTGCCGACGAAACGGAGACGCACATCAACGCACCGTCAATTGCCCTGGAGGGTCTCACCAAGACTTTCCCCAACGGCCGGGGCATACGCGACGTCTCCATGACAGTCGCCGAGGGAGAGGTAGTCGGGTTTCTCGGCCCCAATGGGGCTGGCAAATCGACCACCATCAGGTGTCTACTCGGGCTGTACCGTCCAACTTCAGGTACCGCACGGATTCTCGGTGCCGACCCGCAGGATTCCGACCGCACGCTCCTTGCCGACGTCGGATACCTCCCCGGCGAGCTATCACTTCCGGAGACGCTGAGCGGTGGCGATATCCTTCACCGATTCGGCCGGATGCGCGGCATGACCGATACGTCGCTGCGGGACACGTTGGTTGAGCGGTTGGACGTCGCAATAAAGCCGCCGATCAACACGTTGTCCAAGGGCAATAAACAAAAGATCGGCATCGTCGCTGCGTTCATGCACCGCCCGAAACTGTTGGTCCTCGACGAACCCACCTCCGGACTCGACCCGCTCCTCCAAGAGTTATTCGCCGAATTGATCAAGGAGGCGACCGACGACGGCCGAACCGTACTGCTGTCGTCCCACGACCTCACCGAGGTCAAACGCCTGGCCAAACGTGTGGTCATCATTCGAGACGGCCAGATCGTCGTCGACGACACGGTGGCCGCGATGGAGGCGCGAGCACCCGGCGTCATCGAACTCGACCTAGACCATGCCTTCGATGTCACCGCCTTGGCATCGGTGCCCGGCGTAACCGTGAAAAGCGTTACCGATCGCCATGTCTCACTCGTCCACTCCGGTTCGGTGGCCGCCGCTTTGACGGCGATCGCGGCGATGGAACCCACGGCTATCGCCGCGCGACCCGCCGAACTCGACGAGTTGTTCCTCCAACTCTACCGCGGCGAGGGGGTCTGATGCGCTTCGATCTGGAACGGCTGGATCTGCGCCTGCGCCGTCGGATGGTGATCGGCACCGCCGTCGGCGCCGCGCTGTACTTGCTCGTGATCGTCGCTCTCTACCCATCGTTCAAGGACGACACCTCACTCGACGAGATGCTCTCCTCGAACAGCGCCATGTCGGCGATGGTCGGCATCAGTGGCTCGATCACCTCTCCGGAGGGTTGGCTCAATGCCAACATGTATGCCAACATCGGTCCCCTGCTGGTGTTGCTGCTGACCATCGGATACGGGGCAGCCTCGGTTGCCGGCCAAGATGCCGATGGATCGCTCGGCGTGATCGCAACGCTTCCGATCTCGCGGCGCAATCTCCTCGCGCATAAACTGATAGCGCTGTTCGTTGCCGCCGCCGTGGTTCCCTTGGCATCCGTGGCGATCTGTCTGCTCGGCCCGCTGTTCGAGCTGACCCCCGATTGGTCGGCGCTGCTGGGCGTCACGCTCACCACAACCCTGTTGGGCTTCCTGTTCGGCGCCCTGGCGATGTCTATCGGGGCCGCCACCGGCAAGCGCGGCATGGCCTTGGGCATCGCCAGCGGCGTCGCAGCCGCGGCCTACTTGATCAGTTCGCTCGCGTCAGTCGTCGACCTCGTGCACAAGATCAGATGGATCTCGCCGTTCTACTGGTCGGTCGGCAACAACCAGATCGTCGACGGGATCGACATGACAGGGGTCATCGCGCTGATCGCGGCGGCCGCAGCGCTGAGTATCGCGGCGATCGCCGCGTTCGAGCGGTTGGATATCCACTGACACTCAAACCCGTCAGGGCGTTGATGCCGCGGGGCGAGGTGTTCGGTCACCCCTTTGCGGTCACCTTGTAGCGAGTTCGACGCTCAATCCCGACACGGTGGTCGACACCTGGACCCGGTTGGCCGCGCTCGGCTGATGCGCCGTCGGCCAGCGGGTTCGGCGCCCGGTGGCCGATACTCGGTGCGGACTCTGCCTGCGGCTCGGAGTACGCGTAGTTTGTCCGCATGGACTATGCGCTCTCGCTGCCGTCAGCCATCGAATTCCGTTCGGCCGTACCGGGAGTGACAACTCACGTCGTGCCCCCGGTTCTCGTGCCGCCTCGACTTCTCCAGTTCACCGTGGTTGCACAGACAACGATCGTGGATGACGAGGACGGCATGCTCGCCTACCTCGCCTATGCCGACGTGGCCGTGGACAACGCGCCGCCGCGCCGGTTGGGTTACGCGGGCACGTGGAGCGCGACAACCGCCGTGGTGGACTTCACCGACCCGGTTCCCGACGCGATCGACCTCGGGCGGCCACATCGTTTCACGATCACGTTGTACGACGGTCGCGACCAGGAAACCGCCGACAACCTCGTCTGCACGCTGCGCCTGGACTACACACCGGCAGCCACGTACTGACCACGAGCCTGGGCGGTTCGGGCGCTCAACGGGTTTCTCGGGTGTCAGCAGATGTCGGTCGCCGACGTGTTGCGGCCGATCTTCAGTTTCCGGTACGCCATGACTCCCTCGCACATCCCGATGTCGGAGGCGACCATCGTGACCGGCGAACCGGGCCCACGAGTCGAGCACAAGACGCCGGCACCGAAGGCGACCTGATCACCCCAGCCCGTCCAGGTGATCTGGTCGATCGAATTGGAGCAGCTTCCGAGCGAGATGGAGCTGGGTTGCGCCGTGCCGTAGCCGGTTTCGTTCCCGGTGGTGGCCGCACCGAGCACCACGGTCGACGCCGCCTTGGTCGACGACGGCGCCGCGGTCTGCGCACTCGCCCAGGTCGCAGGCCCGATTCCGATCGCCGTTTCACTGGCGACGACGCTGCCGTTCTGGATGACCTGGAATCCGTTGCCGGCGATCACGTATCGGGCGTTGTCGGCAGAGTTGACGGCGACGAACCCCGAGCCTTGTGGGTACACCTCGTAGAGTTCGATGTTGGCACCGTCGACGATCCGGTACCCGCGGTAGTAGAGGCGGTTGATCTCACTCCGGCACACCACGAGCGCCGACTCCGCGGTCCGCATGTACATCTCGGCATGATCGGTGCCACGGCACCGGGCTTTTCCGTCGAACCCGAGGAATCCCTGCACATCGACATCGCCGGCCGGTACGAGCGGCACGGCCGTGGTGGTGGCTGTTGTCGTCGAGGTAGTCGCGACCGACGTCGACACGGCGCTGGAACCAGACGACGCGTCGTCGGTGCCATCCGAACTCGAGCAGCCGGCGAGGGCGACGCTCGCCGCCAGACACAGAACCGCAACCGCGGTCGCAAGCTTCCTCATAGGCTCCACCTGTCAACGTCCCACTGAGATACCCGATCTCGGCGAATCGGGCCTTCCCGACACCGGAATATGAGTACCACGCACGATCTCGGGGCGGATTGCGGCACTCCTGCAGAAATTGGGATCCACCCGAACGGACGACACATCGCGCCGGCAGCACGGCGGAATATGCCCACTGGGGTATGGGTTGCAGCAGGTATGACCACACGCGAGATCACCATCGACAACCTGCAACAGACCATCGACGGCGGCGGCATCGTGCTGCTTGACTTCTGGGCCGGTTGGTGCGGGCCGTGCCGGATGTTCGCTCCCGTCTTCGAGAAGGCCGCCGAAGCCAACACCGACATCGTGTTCGGCAAGATCGACACCGAAGCGGAGCAGCAACTCGCCGCCGGTTTCGGCATCCGGTCGATCCCGACCCTGATGGCGTTCCGCGAGGGTGTGATGGTCTTCAATCAGCCCGGCGCGCTGCCCGCCGCGCAACTCGACGAGCTCATCGCCGCGGTACGTGGACTCGACATGGAGCAGGTTCACGCCGAGGTGGCCGCGGCAAACGGGTAAGACCGCGGGACCGCCTATTGGTCGCGAGATCCAGCGAACTCGACAAGCCCAACTGTGGGTCCGCCTCGCGTAGTTTCCGTGCCGCTTTCACCGGGTCATCGATCCCACCGACAACAGACTCAACCCGTTCCGGCGGCCACGCCGCCGTCACCTGGCCGCGTCTACGTTCGTTGCGCACCTCGCGCACACCGTAGACGGACAAGGACGCGAGAAACGCGGCGGTCCACCACTCACCCATGATCAGCGAGCCGATAGTTATCACGGGTGAGACAACCGCAAGGAACAGCCCGCACCACTTGATTGCCCTATTCGGCACCGCGCCCCCTCCTGAAACAACTGTTCGGTGCAGAGTATCGAGTATGTGATGGTCTTGTGTTCCCAGCCGCCTTCCACCGGCTGGCTCACTGACCTAGCAACGAAGAAAGCCAGGCCGGAGGTTTCACCTCTGACCTGGCTTTATTTGTCGGGCTGACAGGATTTGAACCTGCGACCACTTGACCCCCAGTCAAGTGCGCTACCAAACTGCGCCACAGCCCGTTGCCCCGAAAGGGGCGTTCAAGAGCCTAGCCGACGACCAGGTCTACGAACCAATCGCCTGGTCAGACGGTCGGCCCGAGATCACTCGGCCGGTGTCGACGACCGCTTCTTGTACCAGATCCAGCCACCCGTGACGATCAGCGCGCCGACGAGCGAGCCGATGATGCCGCTCGGGTGGAATTCGAGTCCGTGTCCGGTGAGCAGGCTGATCAGCAAGCCGCCGATGAAGGAGCCGACCAGGCCGGCCACGATCGCGAGGCCCCAGTCGATGTTCCACATGTTCTTGCCGCCGATGATGAGCTGCGCCAGAGCGCCGATGACCATGCCGAAGACGATGATTGCCAAAATGAGCACCCGCAGAGCATATAGGAGTCGCGTTCAGCCCAGAATCCGCCCGGCGAATCCGCGTGCGTGCGCACGCAGACTCTCGATTCTTTGCTGCCGCACGGCCTCCGGATCGTCGCCGGCGAAGATCGCCGACGGCCGGACCCGGACGTTGGCGTTGCACTCGAACCCCGAGCAGAGCAACGTACCGACCGTGTCGCCCTTGCGTCCCGCGGCACCGGCCCGCTTGGCGCTGAAGAAGGCGACCTCGTTGGGCAGTTGGACGTCCTCGCAGAACGAACACTGAGGCCGGGTGCGGGGTTGTCGTTGACCTTGGCGCAGCAGGATTCCGACCAGCGTGTCGTCGATCGGCACCACCAGGTACCCGATCAGCGGGAGCTTGGGGTCGCGCCAGGCCAGGAAGTCGAGTTGATCCCAGTCGAGTTCGGCGAACGACGGTGGCAGTGTGAGTGAATTGCGTTCGCGCAGCGTGGTGTTGACGAACGACTTCCGGATCTGTGACTCGGTGAGGGCATGCATGAAGGAACTCCTGTGACGAAGGTGTGTGGGGTACGCGAAGCGGGCGCGGGACGCACATTGTGCGTCGCTCGCGCCTGCGGGGCGGGTGGGTCACAAGGAGCCGGCGAACATGCCGGCAACCCCCTCACGATCGTCAGACATGCTCGCCATGGTGCCGGGTCGTCGTGTGTCCTGCAAACGAATACCGCCCCGATGGCTTCGCGAGATGACAATGTCGTCTCACCAGGCCCTTCGAGGCTCGTCGCTAGCGCTCCTCGCACCTCAGGGAGCGGGTGGGGCCCGAGCACCTCAGGGAGCGGGTGGGGCACGAGCACCTCAGGGAGCGGGTGGGGCACGAGCACCTCGTCAGCGCTTGCGGCGATCCCGCTTGTCGCGAACTCGCACGTTGATGCGCACGGGTGAGCCGTCGAAGTTGAACTCCTCGCGGAGTCGGCGTTCGAGGAAGCGCCGGTAGCCGGCCTCGAGGAAGCCGGTGGTGAACAGCACGAACGTCGGGGGTCGCACAGCGGCCTGGGTCGCAAACATCACGCGCGGTTGGCGGCCACCGCGCAGCGGCGGCGGGTTCGCGGCGATGACGTCCTTGAGCCAGTTGTTCAGCGGTCCGGTCGAGACGCGCTTGTCCCACGACTCCAAGGCCGATTCCAGGGCAGGCACGAGCTTCTGCACGGCCCGGCCGGTCATCGCGGAGATGTTGACCCGGCGCGCCCACGGCACCCGCGCGAGTTCGCGGTCGATCTCACGATCGAGCTGGTATCGGCGATCCTCGTCGACCAGATCCCACTTGTTGAACGCGATCACCAGCGCCCGGCCGCTCTCGATGATCATCGTGAGCACCCGCAGATCCTGTTCGGTGATCGGCTCCGAGGCATCGATCAGCAGGATCGCCACCTCGGCGGCGTCCAGCGCGGCCCGGGTCCGCAACGACGCGTAGTACTCGTGACCACTGGCGGTCCGGACCTTACGACGCAGCCCGGCGGTGTCCACGAATTGCCATGTCTTGCCGCCCAGTTCGACGAGTTCGTCGACCGGGTCGACGGTGGTACCGGCGACGTTGTCGACGACGGAGCGCTCGGCTCCGGCCAACTTGTTCAGCAGCGAGCTCTTGCCGACATTCGGCTTCCCGACCAGCGCGACCCGTCGCGGCCCACCTAGCAGCGCGCCGCCCTCACGAGGCGTCTCGGGCAGTCTGTCGAGCACGATGTCGAGCAGGTCGCCCGCGCCGCGACCATGCGCCGCGGACACCGGATACGGCTCCCCCAGCCCCAACGACCACAACGACGCCGCCTCGGCTTCGAGACGTTCGCTGTCGACCTTGTTGGCGGCCAGGATGACCGGCGTCTTCGAGCGACGCAGCAGCCGCGCGACGGCCTCGTCGGTCGCGGTGGCCCCGACAGTCGCGTCGACGACGAGCACGATCGCGTCGGCCGTGCGCATCGCGAGTTCGGCTTGAGTGGCCACAGCCTGCTGAAGGCCCTTGGCGTCCGGTTCCCACCCGCCGGTGTCGACGACGGTGAACCGCCGGCCCGACCAGCTCGCCGAGTACGACACCCGGTCCCGGGTGACACCGGGGATGTCCTCCACGACGGCCTCGCGTCGGCCGAGGATGCGGTTGACGAGGGTCGACTTGCCCACATTGGGCCGCCCGACGATCGCCAGCACCGGCATGTGCTCGACCTCGCCTGCACCGTCCTCGCCACCGAAATCCGACAGTTGCCAGTCGGATTCGTCGGACCAGATCCCGTCGCCGGGCAATGGGGCGAGGTCGCCGTCCAGATTGTCGGTCACCGTTGAACTCCGATCCGGTCGTGCACCAGTGCTTGCAGCGCGGCGAGCACCTCGTCGATGGACAGCTCGCTGGTGTCGACCACCACGGCGTCGTCGGCCGCCCGCAGCGGCGACACCGTACGGGTGGAGTCGAGATGGTCGCGGCGGTTCACGCTGGCCAGGACCGTGTCGTAGTCGCTGTCGCGGCCCGCCGCCAGGTTCTGCGCATGCCGACGCTGCGCGCGCGCCTCGGGCGTCGCGGTCAGGAAGATCTTCACCTCGGCGTCGGGGAAGACCACCGTCCCGATGTCTCGCCCTTCCACCACGACAAAGGCATCTTCGGAATGCTGTCGTTGCAGCGCAACGAGTTTGGAGCGCACCGCCGGAACCGCCGACACCGCGGACACCGCGTTGGTGACCTCGTCGGTGCGGATCGGCCCGGACACGTCGACACCATTCAAGTACACCCGCGAGCGACCGTCGCCGATCGGGATCAACTCGATCATCGCGTCGGCCACCGCCGCTTCGATTCCGCGTGAATCGTCCAGCGGCACATCGGCTTCCAGTACAGCCAGGGTCGCCGCTCGGTACATCGCGCCAGTGTCGAGGTACTGCGCGCCGACCTGCTCGGCGAGCCGTTTGGACACGGTGGACTTACCCGTTCCGGCCGGACCGTCGATGGCGATCACACCGGGACGTCCGCTCACAGTCCGACCGCCTTGTACAGCGCCCCGACCTCGTCGCGGCCCAGCACACGGAGGCTGCCCGGGCGCTGCTCACCGAGAGCGACCGAACCCACGTGTGTGCGGACCAACCCGACGACCGGGAACCCGACCGCATCCATCAGACGCCGCACCACTCGATTTCGCCCCTCGTGCAGGGTGATTCGCAGCAGCGACTGTCCCTCGTGCACGTCCATCACGGTCACCTTGTCCGCGGCGACCGGCCCGTCGTCGAGTTCGACGCCCTCGCGCAGCGTGCGTGCGATCGACCGGGGCACCTCCCCCTTCACCGTCGCCAGGTAGGTCTTGGGCACCTCGTAGGACGGGTGCATCAGTCGGTGGGCGAGCTCGCCGTCGTTGGTCAGCAGCAACAGACCCTCGGTGTCGGCGTCGAGGCGTCCGACGTGGAACAGCCGTTGCCCGGCCATCACACGCTCCGCGACGATGTCGCCGACGCACGGCCGGCCCTGGTCGTCGGACATGGTGGACTGCCAGCCCTTGGGCTTGTTGAGCGCCAGATACTGCCGCGTCTCGTCGATGATCACCCGTGCGCCGTCGACGCGGATGATCGCGGTGTCCGGGTCGATGCGCAGGCCCTGCTCGGTCGCGATCTCACCGTCGACCTCGACGCGCCCGGCGGCGATCATCTCCTCGGCGCCGCGCCGGGAGGCCACACCCGCCTGCGCCAGCACCTTCTGCAGGCGCACGCCGTCGGCCACGTAGGTGGCACCGGATTCCTCGGCATCCGCCGGGCCTTGATGGCGCGCCGGGCGGGCGTTGTTCAGGCGAACCCGCCCGGTCTCGACGTCCGGCGTGGCCGACCTGCGCGGTTGCCCCTTGCGGTGCGTCTTCTTGGGCGTCTTCGAGGTACCGGCCTTCTCGGCCCGGTTCTTCTCGGTGCGATTCTTCTCTGAACGGTTTTTGTCAGTACGGGGCCGTTTGCGGGGTCCCGGTGCGCCGTCTCGGCCAGCGGTTGCCATGTCTCAATCCTGAGGGTCGGTGGTTGGTTCTTCCTTCGAGTCTGACCCCTGACGACCCAGTTTGGCGAATCGCGGGTCCGTCAGCAGTTCCTCGTCGAGGTCGTCGATGAGGTCGACGTCGGGCAGCAGAGGCGCCAGATCCGGCAGTTCGCCCAGCGACGCGAGCCCCAGCCGCTCCAAGAACAACTCGGTGGTGCCGTAGGTGGTGGCCGTGGTCTGTGGGTCGGTACCGACCTCGTTGATGAGTCCGCGCGCCACCAGCGTGCGGATCACACCGTCGACGTTGACACCGCGGATCGCCGACACCCGGGCTCGACTGACGGGCTGCCGATAGGCAATCACCGCCAGGGTCTCCAACGCTGCCCGGGTCAACTTCGACCGGGCACCGTCGAGCAACAGTCGTTCCACGTACGGCGCATAGTCGGCGCGTGTGTAGAACCGCCACCCGTCGCCGGCGAAGCGGAGGTCGATCCCGCTGCCCGCCGATGTCAGGTCCGCCGACATCTGATTGAGCATCTCGCGCACCCGCGGTACGTCGGAATCCACCGCGCTGGCCAGTTCGTCGGTGGTCGCCGGGGTGTCCACCACCAACAGCACCGCCTCCAACGCAGCACGCAGGGAGCTGTCGTCGAGACGCGATTCATCAGGCGCGGGGTTCTCGAAGAGCCCGTCGTCGGCCGTAACCGGATTCGCGGCCGCATTCTCCTCGGAGACTGTCGGGTTGTCGTCGGTCATCCGTAGTCCTCTGCCTTGTCCATACTCATGTCTTCGGCGTCCCGATCGCCGGTCCACAACACCCGCAGATCCCCCAGCGCCTCGGGCTGATCGAAGGTGACGGCGCGTTCGCGATACAGCTCCAGGAGCCCAAGGAAGCTGCCCACCACCTCTAATCCGTTCTCGCAGTCGGCGACCAACTCGCGGAAGGTCAGACCCCCGTCGGCAGCGGCGGCCAGCAGTTCCGCCATCCGCTTCGCCTGTGCCGGCACCGATACCTTGTGCATGTCGTGGAGGTGGTCGAGTCCGACGGTCGGCACCGGCCGGGGCGTCATCGCCGACGCCGCGACTTCGACGAAGCCATGCGCGTCGACGCCCAGCGTCACCTCGGGCAGCAGGTCCTCGAATCGTTGCTCCAGGGACACCGCACGCGGATAGCGTTGCAGCGCAGCCGCTTCTAGTTCACCGAACAGCGCTGCCACCTGCTTGTACGCGCGGTACTGCAGCAGCCGCGCGAACAGCAGGTCACGCGCCTCGAGCAGCGCGAGATCCTCCGGGTCGTCGACCTCACCGGTCGGAAGCAGCCGGGCAGCCTTGAGATCGAGCAGGGTGGCCGCGACCACCAGGAACTCGGTGGTCTGCTCCAGCGGCAGTTCCGGCCCCATCTCGCGGGTGTAGGCGATGAAGTCGTCGGTCACCTCGTGCAACGCGACCTCGGTCACGTCCATGCGGTGCTGACTGATCAGGTTGAGCAGGAGATCGAACGGACCCTCGAAGTTGGGCAGGCGGACGCGAAATCCGGTGCCACCCGATTCTTGTTCGGCACCAGCCGAATCCGTTGCCGACGGGTCTGGGATTTCCGGGTCTGGGATTTCCGGGTCTGGGCTCGCAGATTCGACACCGGCAGCGTCGGCGCTCATGCGCCCTTCGCGTCGCGGGCGATGACCTCACGGGCCAGTGCGCGGTACGCCTTGGCGCCTGCCGACTTCGGCGCCCACGACGTGATTGGTTCGCCCGCCACGCTGGTCTCCGGAAACCGCACCGTGCGCGAGATCACGGTGTCGAACACCGCGTCACCGAAGACCTCGACCACCCGGGCCATCACTTCGCGTGAATGCAGGGTTCGTGCGTCGAACATGGTGACCAGGATCCCGCCGAGTCCGAGACGCGGATTGAGTCGATCCCGCACCTTCTCGATGGTGTCGGTCAGCAGCGCCAGACCTCGAAGACTGAAGTACTCGCATTCCATCGGGATCAGCACGGTGTCGGAGCAGGCCAGCGCATTGACCGTCAGCAGACCCAGCGAGGGCTGGCAGTCGATGAGCACGAAGTCGTAGCGGTCCAGCACCGGATGCAGCGCACGTCCGAGTGACTGTTCACGGCCCACCTCGGTGACGAGTTGGATTTCCGCCGCCGACAGGTCGATGTTGCTGGGCAGCAGGTCGAGTCCGTCGACCCGCGTCCGCATCAGCACATCGTCGGTCGAGGCGTGGGGAGGGACCAGGAGGTTGTAGACGGTCTGGTCGAGATCGTGGTGGGGCACGCCGAGCCCCGCGGACAACGCACCCTGCGGGTCGAGGTCGACGAGCAGCACACGCCTGCCGTACTCGGCCAGTGCAGCGCCGAGATTGATGGTCGACGTGGTCTTTCCCACGCCACCCTTCTGGTTGCAGACCGCGATCACCGTGGCGGGACCGTGTCGGTCGAGCGGAGCCGGTTCCGGAACGTCGCGGTACGGGCGACCGGTGGGGCCGAGTTCGCCTTCCTTGACGTGTTCGGTCTCGTCGGCGTCGTGGCCTGGCGAAACCTCGATGCGATATTGATGGTCGGGACGGACACCGGGGCGTGGTGAGCTCGGATTCGTCACTGGCCGGTAGCTCCCTTCTTCCCTCGATCGCACCTCGTGGCGAATGTCAGCCTAGTGGTTTGCGGTGGCGAACCGTCGGAGCATCGCCGTGACACCCCTGTCACCGGACGTGAAACCCTCATCGCGCCCGCGGATGGGCGGTCGCGTAGACCTCGCGCATGGTGTTCACCGTGACCAGCGTGTACACCTGCGTCGTGGTGACCGACGCGTGGCCCAGGAGTTCTTGCACGACGCGAACATCTGCCCCGCCGTCGAGCAGATGGGTGGCAAAACTGTGCCGCAGCGTGTGCGGCGACACCGCCTTGTCGAGCCCCGCGCGCTCCGCCGCGGTCACCAGGACCTGCCAGGCGCTCTGTCGCGACAGCCGTCCGCCGCGGGCGTTGAGGAACACCGCGGGTTCCGATCGCGAGACCAGCGCCGGCCGACCACGCACCAGGTAGGCGTCGATGGCCTCCGCCGCCGGCCCACCGACCGGCACCACCCGCTCCTTGCCGCCCTTGCCGCGCAGCAACACGGCGCGAGCGTTCACGTCGAGGTCGTCGACGTCGAGCGCGATGGCCTCGGAGATCCGTGCCCCGCAGCTGTAGAGCAGCTCCAACAACGCGCGGTCGCGAAGTGCGCGCGGATGATCACCACCGGTCGATTCGAGGATCGCCAGCACCTCGTCGACGGGCAGCGACTTGGGCAGGCGGCGGGCCGCGCGCGGCGGCCGCACCGCGTGCGCGACATCGGTCCCGACCGCGCCCTCGTCCGCTGCGAATTTGTGAAACCGCCTGGTGGCCACCAGCGTTCGTGCGATCGAGCTGTCTGCGAGCGGCGCGGCGCCGGTGGTCGGATCACCGCGCCGCAGTTCGACGAGAAACTGCCGGACGTCCTCTTCGGTGACGCTCGGGAGGTCGGCGATGTCGCGGGTGGCCAGATAGTTCTGGTAACGCTCGAGGTCACGCCGATACGATGACACCGTATTGCGGGCGGCACCGCGTTCGACGGTGAGGTGATCGAGGTAGCGCTGCGCGAGACCCGAGATGGGCCCCGGCGGAAACGGATCGGTGATCACGACCGCCGCCGTCGACGCAGGCCCGTCGGTTCATCCGTCCAGGGCGCATCCACGGTGCGCAATGGGGTGCTGGACGCGTCGGCTGCCGCCACGGCGAGGATCCCCGCGACACTGGTCGCGTTCACGATCTCACCCGACAGAACGTTCGCGACCGCGTCCGAGAGCGGCACCCACTCCACCGACATGTCGGCTTCCTCGTCGCTGCGTTGCGCGGCGTCGAGATGCTCGAGGTCCTCGGCCAGATACAGGCGCAGCGCCTCGTCGGTGAATCCGGGCGACAACGCGAGGTCGACCAGGACGTGCCACGTCCGCGCGGCGAGATCGACCTCTTCGGCAAGTTCGCGCTGCGCGGCGACGAGCGCCGACTCCCCCTCCCCCTGGTCCAGCAGTCCGGCAGGCAACTCGAGCAGGCGACGGCCGATCGGATGCCGATACTGCCGCACCATCGCGATCCGACCATGCTCGTCGCGAGCCACGACCGCCACCGCGCCGAAGTGTTCGACGACCTCGCGCTCGGCAACCCGGCCACCGGGCATCGTGACGTCGTCGACGCGCAGCGCCAGAATCGCACCGTCATAGATCAGGCGCGAGCGCTGCACCTCGAAGTCGTGGTTCCCGGGCCCGGCAGCTGACGTCAAGCGCCCAGACCCTCCCCAGCGGCGACGTCGGCGTCGGCGGGATCCTCGGCGGGCTGGTCGTAGTTTCCGATGTCGACCGGAAGCCGTTCCGCCGCTTTGTACTTGAGCGCAGCTGCGATGAAGGACTTGAACAGCGGATGGGGTCGGGTCGGTCGGCTCTTCAACTCGGGATGCGCCTGCGTGGCAACCAGGAAGGGATGCACCGACTTGGGGTACTCGACGAATTCCACCAAATGGCCGTCGGGCGACGTCCCGGAGAACACGAGGCCAGAACCGGCGATCTTCTCGCGGTAGGCGTTGTTGACCTCGTAGCGGTGCCGGTGCCGCTCGGACACCTCGCGGGTGCCGTAGCTCTCGGCGACCACGGAACCCGGTTTGAGGCTCGCCGGGTAAGCGCCGAGGCGCATCGTGCCACCGAGGTCGGCGTCACCGGCAACGGCGTCCTCCTGGTCGGCCATCGTGGAGATCACCGGATGCGGGGTGTCGGGGTCGAATTCGGTCGAACTCGCCTCGTCCAGTCCAACCGACCGTGCCGCCTCGATGACGACGCACTGCAATCCGAGACACAGTCCGAGAAGCGGAATGCCCCGGCGACGCGCATAGGCGATCGCGCCGACCTTGCCCTCGATGCCGCGGATGCCGAAGCCGCCGGGGATGAGCACCGCGTCGACGTCGCCGAGAGCGGCCTGCGCCCCCGCCGGCGTCTCGCAGTCATCCGACGGCACCCAGCGGATCTCGGTACGTGCCCGCCACGCGAAGCCACCGGCGCGGATCGCCTCGGTCACCGAGAGGTAGGCGTCGGGGAGGTCGACGTACTTGCCGACGAGTGCGACGGTCACGCTTTCCCGCGGATCGTGCACCCGCTGCAGCAGGTCGCCCCATTCGGTCCAGTCGACATCGCGGAAGGGCAGCCCCAACTTGCGCACCACGTAGGCGTCGAGATGCTCGTTGTGCAGGACCTTCGGGATGTCGTAGATCGACGGTGCGTCGGGCGTCGAGATCACGCCCTCGAGGTCGACGTCGCACATCAGCGCGATCTTCTTCTTCAGTCCCTCGGGCACGTCGCGGTCACAGCGCAGGACCAGGGCGTCGGGCTGGATACCGACGTTGCGCAGAGCGGCCACCGAATGCTGTGTCGGTTTGGTCTTCAACTCGCCCGACGGCGCCAGGTACGGCACCAGCGAGACGTGCAGGAAGAAGACGTTGTCGCGTCCGACGTCGTGCCGGATCTGTCGCGCGGCCTCGATGAACGGCAGCGATTCGATGTCGCCGACAGTGCCACCGATCTCGGTGATGACCACGTCGGGGGTCTCACCGTCGTCGCCCGGGGCGCGCATCGCCAGCACGCGGGATTTGAGTTCGTCGGTGATGTGCGGGATCACCTGCACCGTCTCACCGAGATACTCGCCGCGCCGCTCCTTGGCGATGACCGCCGAATACACCTGTCCGGTGGTGACATTCGCCGACTGCGACAGGTTCCGGTCGAGGAATCGCTCGTAGTGCCCGACGTCGAGGTCGGTCTCTGCGCCATCCTCGGTCACGAACACCTCCCCGTGCTGGAAGGGGTTCATCGTGCCCGGATCGACGTTCAGATAGGGGTCGAGCTTCTGCATCGTCACCCGCAGACCGCGCGCGGTGAGAAGCTGGCCCAGGCTCGACGCCGTCAGGCCCTTCCCCAGGGACGACGCGACGCCGCCCGTGACGAAGATGTGTTTGGTGTCATGCACATGGCGAAGTGGTCGCAAACGCGTATCTCCCGTCGGCCGAATCAAGCACGGAAAGCCTGATTACCTACGGGACTCCAGGGTAACACCACTACGCCGATCGTCCGTCCGCCACTCCGCAGGGCGTTCAAGACTCTCGTCCTACGCACCCGCCGGATCGAGGTAGTTCGCGCTCAGTCGCCGGGTTTGCCGTCGGCTCCCACGGTGATGGCGATCGCACCCCGGCCGGTTCCGTAAGCACCGGTGTGGCCGTCGGCATCGGCGGCCAGGGCGAGAATCGCGGTGATCCGGCCGGTCTGCTGATCCACGTTGTCGACCGTCGACATCGCGTTGCCCAGCGCCGGATCCGACCGGACGACGGCGACCGGCGAACCGCCGAGCGCCGATCCCGATCGTCCGACGAGGATCCCACCCTGCCCACGAGACGTCATCGCAGCGCCGAACCGCGCAACCACCGAACCCTGCGCGCCCGAGTCGCGACCGAACTCGTCACCGGTGACGAGCACCACGAGATCTGCCTGCGACACCGCATTGTCCGTGTAGTCGATGAAGCCGCCGTCGCGCAGCGCCTGCAGACCCATCGCACGGTCCGCTGCCCGCGCCGGTGTCGTGCCGGGTCGAACGAGGACAAGCGAGCCGACGAGGTCGCCGGCACGGCCACCGGAGTCGGTCAGTTCGGGCCGCAGCATGGCCCCGGGCGGGATCGTCTGGTCGACGATGGTCCGCAGTTGCTCCGCGTGCTGATCGGCGAGGAACTGATCGGTGAGGGCGATCTGGCCGGCGAACCTGCCGCCCGCCCCGGAGATGGACTCCTTGACCGCGGCAACGTCGGCGTCGGCGGCATTCGGCGCCGTGACCACCACAACCGATTGTCCGCGAAGCGAATTCGCGATCAGTCGCGGGGCGACCGCCTGGTCGAAGCTGTTGGCGGCGTTGAGTTGCCCGTTGAGGTCGTCACGCTGGTTCTCCAGATCCCCGATGCGGTCTCTGCTGGTTCCGGTGACCGAGTTCATCCGGTCGCCGACGAAACCCGAACCGAGGAAAAGTCCCAGCGCCAGCGCCAGAAAGACGGCGACCAGTGAGATGGCGTGCTGTCGAAGCGAGATCATCGACTACCTGTTCCAGACTCCCCGAGCCCATTCGACCAGCTCATTCCATTGCGCCACAATCCAATCGGTGACCTCTGGACCTGCGCTCGACAGCATCACCGCGGCGATCACGGCCACCAGTGCCGCCAGCACCACACAGGCGATGGCCGCACCCGAGACGCGGCTACGGTACAGCGTGGCAACGGCTTTCGCGTCGACCAACTTGGGTCCGACCTTCAGTCGCGTGAGGAAGGTCGACGGATTGCTCTCACGTCGGGAGCGGTCGAAGAAGTCGTCGAGGGTCCCGGCGTACCCGACCGTGACGATCAGATCGGCGCCGTGGTAGTCGGCCAGCAGCAGTGCCAGGTCACCCGCGGAGCCGGCCGCGGGGAAAGTCGTCGCCCCGATTCCGAGATCCTGGATGCGTTCCAGACCGGGCGCATGGCCATCTGTATCGGCAGGCAGCACGATCTGTGCACCAGACTTGAGTGTCTGGGTCTTCATCTCGTCCGGGTCGCCGACCACGAGAGCCGGGCGATAGCCGGCCTTCATCAGGGTCTCTGCGCCGACACCCACGCCGATCATGATCGGCGAGTACTCCTTGACGAACGGCTTCAGCGCGCGCAGATCTGCCACGCGCTCCGGGCCCTCGGCAACGATCACCACGTGCTTGCCGGCGAGGTCGACGTCGATGTCGGGCACCCCGACACCGTCGATCAGCAGCGGCGATTCACTGCGGATGAACTCGATGGTGTTGCCGGAGAACGCCTCCAGGTGGTCCACCAGCCCGGACTTCGCGCCGATCATCATGTCGGCGATCTCACGCTCGTCGAGCTCGGCGCCACGCGCCAGGCGCCGGTCACCGAGGAAGAGGCGGTCGTCGTGGACGCGCACCTTGGCGCCGTCCTTGACTCGTTTGAAGACTTCTGGTCCCACGTCATCGAGCAAAACGACACCCGACGCGACCAGAACCTCGGGTCCCAGGTTCGGATACCGCCCGGTGATCGACTGTGACGCGTTGACCACGGCGAGCACGTTGGCCTGCACGAGGGCATCGGCGGTCAGCCGATCGAGATCGACCTCGTCGAGGATGACGATGTCTCCCGGCCCCACCCGATCGAGGAGCCTCTTGGTGTTCTTGTCGACCCTGGCGATCCCGGTGACGCCAGGCAGTTCTTCGGTGTTTCGAGCGAGCAGTGCAGGCATCTTCATGACGGACATGATTGACGTTCGCACCCGTGTCACAGTGGAGGCGCGCCGTAACAATGACAACTTTTGTCACACGAGTAACAGGAGTTGCACGGCCCGGTCAGCTCGAAGAGCGCTCGTTCTCCGCCGTTTGCAGCAGCTCTTCAGCATGGGCACGCCCGGTGTCGGACTCTCCGAGACCGGCGAGCATTCGAGCCAATTCGGCCACTCGATCGTCCCGGTCGAGTGTGCGGACGGTGCTCTTGTGCGCGCCGCGCCCGCTGCTCTTGCCGATCACGAGATGGTTGTCGGCGAAAGCCGCGACCTGCGGCAGATGCGTCACCACGATCACCTGATGCGCGCGCGCCAACGCTGCCAGCCGCTTGCCGATCTCAACCGCCGCGCGTCCGCCGACACCGGCGTCGACCTCGTCGAACACCATCACCGAACCGGACGTGGGCGCGGCCAACACGACCTCGAGCGCGAGCATGACGCGCGAGAGTTCGCCTCCCGATGCCGATTTGGCGATCGGCAACGGTGTGGCGCCCTTGTGTGCGACAAGCGCGAACTCGACGCGATCCGCGCCGTCGGAACCTGCATGCACTCGAGTTCCCGCCACGTCGATTCCGAGGCGGTCGTCGGCGGCGGCGGGGTCGAGGCTCACCGCGACGTCGAGTGCCGCGTCGCCCATGGCGAGGCCACGCAGTTCGGTCGACACCTTGGTCGCCATCGACGACGCCGACTTCGCGCGCACCCCATGCAGTTTCTCGGCCGCCACCTCGACGTCCGCGCGGGCGGCCGCCGCGGCCGATTCGAGTTCGTCGATGGAGCTACGCGGATCCTCGATCTCGGCCAGTCGGGCCTCGGCCTGCGTGCGCCAGGCGATGACACCGTCGATGTCGGGCGCGTACTTGCGCACCAGCACCTTCAGTTCGGCCTGGCGGTTGAGGAGTTTGTCGAGTTCGTCGGCGTCGGCGGGCAGATCGGATGTGAACGCGGTCAGCTCGGCGCCGACGTCGGTGGCCACGGTCAGCGCCTCGTTGACCCTTGCCACGAGTCCACGCAGGGTCTCGTCGGTCGCGTCCTGCAGGATGTCGCGCACGCGCCCGAGGCTCTCCACGACCGAGGTCCCGTCACCGGCCACGAGGTCGTGCGAGGTGACCGCTGCCGCACGGATCGACTCGAGGTCGGTGAGTCGCCGGATGGTGGCGGTGAGCTCGTCGTCCTCCCCCGGCATCGGATCGACCGCGGCGATCTCGTCGATCCCGAAACGCAGACGGTCGGCCTCCTGGGCGATCTCGCGGTAGTTCGCGCGCCGCGCATCGAGCTCGTCGAGAAGTGCCACCCACGCCGAACGCGCGGTCCGGTAGGCGGTGAGCGCCTTGTCGGCCCGTGCTCCGGCGAATCCGTCGAGAGCCGCCCGCTGGTGCTCCGGGCGCAGCAGTCGCAGCTGATCGTTCTGGCCGTGGATCGCCAGCACGGCATTGGTGAGCCGGCCCATCGTCCCGACCGGAACGGAGCGGCCGCCCAGATGCGCCCGCGACCGCCCGTCGGAGCCTACGGTCCGCACCGCAATCACCGTGTCGTCGTCGTCGAGTTCGGCGCCCGTCGCCTCCAGGATCTCGTCGACCCGTGGATCATGTTGTACGCCTTGCCGGCTTGCGAGGCGGAAGCGGCCTTCGACGACCGCTTTCGGACTCCCGCTGCGTACACGGTTCGCGTCGGCGCGCGCACCCGACAGGAGATGAAGACTCGTGACGATCATCGTCTTGCCCGCACCGGTCTCACCGGTGAGCACGGTGAAACCCGGATGGAACCGCGCAGATGCCTCTTCGATGACACCGAGGCCCGAGATGGACAGTTCTTCGAGCACCGTTATGTCTGCCTCCCCCGCCAGCCGGTCACCGGCAGCGCGAATTTCGTGACCAGACGATCGGCGAACGGATCGGAATCGATGCGCACCCACAGCACCGATCGATCACTGCGCACGACCTCGACGCGCGCGCCGGCCGGGACCTCCAGCAGTCGCCGTCCGTCGCACAGCGCGATCGCCGACCGGCCGTCCTTGTCGATCTCGACCGCGACTCTCGACCGCGGGCTCGTCACCATCGGTCGCGCGAACAGCGCATGCGCGTTGCTCGGCACCACGAGAATCGCCTCGAGGTCGGGCCACATCACCGGTCCACCGGCCGAGAACGCGTATGCCGTGGAACCGGTCGGCGTCGACACGAGGACGCCGTCGGCACCGAACGCGGACACCGGGCGGCCGTCGACCTCGGTGATGAGTTCGAGAACGCCGCTGTTGGTGCGGTTGAGGATGGCCACCTCGTTGAGCGCCCAGCTCCGCGACGGTGATTCGGGCGCGGCCGGGTCGGTGACGACCACATCGAGCGTCATTCTCGGCTCCACGCGATAGTCGCCCGAAATGAGTTGGGCCATCACGGCATCCACCCGGTTTGCCTCTGCTTCGGCGAGGAACCCGATACGGCCGAGATTGATTCCCAGCACCGGGACGTTGGCCGGGTACGCCAATTCTGCCGCTCGGAGGAACGTACCGTCTCCACCCAGGACGATGACGACCTCGCAGCCCTCGGCCGAGGCCGCATCTGCGGTCGTGACATCGACGGCAGCGCCGATCTGACGGAGATGCTCCGGGTCCACCGGGTGGTTCTCGGCCAGCGGCGTCTTGCCCGGCAGGTGGTCCGGCGGGTCGGCATACGAGTGGGCGCGCGCGCCCTCCTTGGTGTCGTGATCGACCACGCGTAGTCGGACGCCGGCTCCGGCGCAATGTCGGGCGATGGCATCGACCGTGGTCGTGACGATCTCCCGACCGGTGTGGGCGACCACCAGGAACTCGCGGCCGCCGGCTTGCTCGGGCGAGCGCAGCGACGGGGCCGTTGGTTCGGCCACCGACTCGTCGGCCACTCTGGGTCCCCCTTCGTTCGGTTGCGCTGCAGGCTCGGCGGTCAGGCCGGACCGTCGGCGACGGCCCGTTCGATCATTGATCGCAGATCGACCCTATCGCCCTCGTCCGACGCTCCGCCCGGCCGGTGATGCAGCCACAGGAAGTACTCCACATTCCCCGACGGGCCGGGCAACGGACTGGCGACGACGCCCCGGGTGACGAGCTGCAGGTCGGCAGCCTGACGCGCGACGTTGAGCACGGCTTCGGCACGCAACGCGGGGTCACGCACGACGCCGCCCGAACCCACCCGGTCCTTGCCCACCTCGAACTGCGGCTTGACCATCGGTACCAGGTCTGCGCCCGGGATTGCACACCGCGCGAGGGCGGGCAGAACCAGGCCGAGCGAAATGAAGGAGAGGTCGGCGACCACCACGTCGACCGGCCCGCCGATGTCGTCGGGCTCGAGATGACGGACGTTGGTCCGGTCGTGCACGTGCACCCGGTCGTCGTTCTGCAGACGCCAGATCAGTTGGCCGTAGCCGACATCGACGGCGACGATCTCGGCGGCACCTCGTCGGAGCAGAACGTCGGTGAATCCTCCGGTGGAGGCGCCCGCGTCGAGACAACGCCGACCGGTTACGCGCAGGCCGCCGGGCTCGAATGCATCGAGCGCGCCGATCAATTTGTGCGCACCTCGCGACGCCCAGTCCTCACCAGGTTCTTCGATCAGCAACACCGGGGTATCGCGGGTGACGTTGGTGGCGGGCTTGCTGGCTACCACTCCGCCAACCTTGACCACGCCGGATTCCACGAGCTGGCGAGCGTGGTCGCGTGACCGCGCCAGTCCGCGGCGGACCAGTTCGGCGTCGAGTCGTGCTCGGGTGGCCATCGTTGGGTCCGCGTCAGCGACGATCGACCGCGTCGAGCGCCGCCGTCAGCGACTCATGCGCTTGTTCCAGCAATGCGGTCAGCCGTTCGAGAGCGGCCGGGTCGAAGGAATCTCCCGCGGATTCGCGGATGGTGTCGACCTGCTCGAGCAGCACGGAGATCTCGGAGTGCACCGCCTGCGTCGCGGCGTCGGTGTCCACCTCGGACAACTCGGCCATCGACCCGGGGTTCGCCTCATACTGCCGACGCGGCATGGCGGCCGGACTCGGGAATTCGCTCATCGTCGTCAACGCTAGCGCAGCGGGACGCCGAGCACCGCTAGGCGATCCTGCGTCGCGGCGTCACCGGCCACCACCGACAACGCGTCGCCCGAGGCGGTCCCGTCGTCAATCGCCGCCCAGGCTGCTCCGACGAGCGCAGGCACGAGCGACGCAACCGATGCCTCGTCGTCGGAAATTCCCCCGTCGCTGCGCTCGCCCCGGGAAACTCCCCCGTCGCTGCGCTCGCCAGGGGAAACCGGCGTCACCACGATGCGGGAACCCTCGACCGCCACATCCCAGCCGGGCTGCGGCCCGACTCGTACCGCCTCGAGGTCCTCGAACAAACCGGCAAGGTCGGCCAGGACGTAGGTGGGCCGCTGTTCCGGTGGTGCGACCAGCAGGTCCGAGACCGTACTGACCCCGGTCAGGACGAGCGCGCTGTGCAGGCCGACCGCGTGGGCGCCCTCGATGTCGGTGTCGAGCCGATCGCCCACGACAAGCGGTTTGCGTGACCGCGAGCGGGCGATCGCATCGGCCATGAGCGGGGCAGCCGGTTTGCCCGCGACCAATGGCTCAGTGTCCGTCGCATGTTTGAGCGCGGCAACCATGGACCCGTTGCCCACCAGCAGGCCGCGCTCCGACGGCAATGTCGCGTCGACGTTGGTGGCGATCCACAACGCACCCGCCCGGATCGCCAGCGCCGCCTCCGAGAGCTGCGCCCACCCGGTATCCGGCGAATGTCCCTGAATCACCGCGGCCGGCCGATCGTCGGCGCTCCGAGTGACCCCGATCCCGACCTCGCGAACCTCTTGCGCCAGTCCGTCGGTCCCGATGACGAGGGCCCGGGAGCCAGGCTGCAGGTGTTCGGAGAGGAGTCGCGCCGCGGACTGGGCGCTCGTCACCACCAGTTCGGGTGTTGCTTCAAATCCGAGGTCGGTCAGGTGAGCGGCCACCTCGGGCGGGCGTCGACTGGCATTGTTGGTCACGAAGAAGCGTGGGACCTGGGTACGGGCAAGGGACTCAACGGCATTCGGCAATGCCTGGTGCCCCGCGAACACCGTACCGTCCAGGTCCAGGAGCAGTGCGTCGTAGGCGTCGAGAAGCGTGTGCGACCTCGATGGACTCACAGTCGCCGATGTCTCCACACTGCGCTCCGTCGGCTCCGCATCGTCGTCCGCAGGCTGCGTCGACGCCACCGCGACTTCGACGCCATCGGTTGCGGTGGTCACCTCCGCGGATTCCTCGGGTACGGAGTCTTCGGGGACCTCCGGCTCGTCGGGGCCCTCGGCCAACTCGGTGAGTCGGAACTCCGCGTCGGTCGCATCGTCCACGTCGGCCGCCGACGCGTTCATGAACCATGTGATCGCGTCGTCGGTGCGGCCGGCTGCGGCCAACGCCGACGCATAGGCATAGAACAGACGCGCCGGCCCGGTACCGGTCTGACCGGGACGGAGATCCTCGGCCTGCAGGGTGACCAGTGCCTTCTCCGGTTCACCGAGGTCGATGCGTGCGCCGGCCTCGACGATCCGCATCTCGGTCGCCGCGTCCCCGGTCAAGGCTCGACCTTCGTCGCCACGGGCAATATCGATGGCTCGCTCCGGCCGGCCCAAACCGCGCTCGGCGTCGGCAATGAGTGGCAGAAGCGCCGAGTTGCCGGTGATCCGCCGCGCGGCCCGCAGCTCGGTGATGGCCTCTTGCCACTCACCGGCGCTGTATGCGGCAATACCGACGGTCTCGCGAACCACACCGACGCGCGACGCCCGGCCACGGGCTGCGCGAGCGTGCTCCAGGGCGAGCAGCGGGTCCTCGTCCAAGAGTTGGGTGACCATGACGAGATGTCGTGCGACGGTATCGGCGTTCGTCTTGTCAAGGGTCAGTAGGTCGCGGCGGACCTCTCCATCGAGATCTGCCGCGGTCACCTCGTCCGGAATCGACGGACCGGCCGGCCGTTCCCGATCCCGCCGTCCCCGACCACGCGGCTCCGGCCGCGAACGATCACGATCACTCATGGTTTGTCACCCTATGCCCTCTGAAGTTTGACCAATAGCACAAGACCCCGTATTCGATATGAATGTATCGAATACGGGGTCTTGATGAAGTTGTGTTCGGCGGTGTCCTACTCTCCCACACTGGTTAAGGTGCAGTACCATCGGCGCTGGAGGGCTTAGCTTCCGGGTTCGGAATGGAGCCGGGCGTTTCCCCTCCGCTATGGCCGCCGTAACATTATGAAACCCCACACAACAGGG
>NZ_JBEXMX010000003.1:0-106569 GCF_040610755.1 Gordonia sp. NPDC003585
CCCAACCCGGCGCCGATCGACCCCACCGGACACGGTGGGCTACTCGTACCCCCGGTCGGGGCGTTGGACTACGAACCAACAGACGCACAGCGGCGTGCGATCGCGCTGACTGACCACCACTGCCGCGGACCCTACTGCGGACGACCCGTGGCCGAATGCCAACTCGACCACGTCAAGTCCTACAACCATGCCCACCCGATCGACGGCGGCTGGACCATCACCGACGATCTGATCCCGCTCTGCATCCCCTGCCACCAGTTCAAACACCTCGACATCTGGATACCCACCCTGGCCGAAGGCCGCGCAGTCATCTGGCAGCACGCAGCCACCGGCAAAACCATCATCACCTGGCCGTGAAAGCGGATACCTGCAGCGCAGCACTGCATCTCAATACATGAACAAGCACGTTCGGATCGCTTCTGATGACGACGAACCTCGGCAGTCGCAGGCCCGAAAACTGGCTGCCGTCCGAAACGCTCTCACGTACGAGTTTCCGACCGGTGACATCGACCAGATTCTCAGCGAGACCGAGGTTGGCTACCGGGAATGAGCCCCGGCCATGTTGACTGACAACTACGAAACCGGTTGCGCCAGTTCCTCGACCACCGACGCGACCACGTCGCGCATACTGCCGGTGCGTGCGTACACGGCACGCTGGCGCTGATAGCTGGCCCCACGCTCGATGATTCGTGAGACACCCGCCAACTCGTCGACGCACTCGAGGTCGCGTGCGATCGGCGCCAGCCGCTCCAGAACGTTCGATAGGTCCTCGGTCACCAGCCGTTCGGTGCAGTCCGAGTCGAGGATGACGATGGCCTCGAGGCCGTAACGTGCTGCGCGCCACTTGTTCTCCTGAACCAGCCACGGCGCCATCGTCGGCAGCGCCTCTCCCGCGGTCAGCCGCCGATCCAGATCGACGACGAGACAGTGGATCAGCGCGACCACCGCCGACAGGTCGGCCACGTTGGTCATCCCGTCGCACACCCGCACCTCGATGGTGCCCAGATGCGGCGACGGCCGGATGTCCCAACGGATTTCGTTGATGTGGTCGATGATGCCGGTGGTCTTCTGGTCGCCGACGAACGCCTCGAACTCCGACCACGTCGCAAACTGGAAGGGCAGACCCGCCGTCGGCAACTGCTGGAACATCATTGCACGGTTGCTGGCGTAGCTGGTGTCCTGCCCGGCCCACATCGGCGAAGACGCTGAGATCGCCAGCAGGTGCGGATAGTAGTTGAGCAGGGCGTCGAGGATCGGTAACACCTTGTCGCGGTGGCTGATACCGACATGCACGTGCAGACCCCAGATCAACATCTGGCGTCCCCACCACTGGGTCCGCTCGATCAGCTCCGCATACCGGTGCCCCTCGGTGAGCAGCTGCGTCGACCATTCGGCAAACGGATGCGTACCCGCGCCGTACAGGTCGACGCCCAGTTCGTCGGCGATCCTGCGCACCACCGCCAATGTCCCGGTGAGGTCGTAGACCGCCTCGGCTGTGGTCCGACAGATACCGGTCACCAGCTCGACGGTGTTGCGCAGCAACTCCTTGTGGACCTGCCCGGTCCGCTCGGGGTGCTGCTCGGCGACGGCCGCAAACAACGCCGCAGCCGAGTTCGAGAGGTCACCTGTTTGCTTGTCGGTGAGTGCGAACTCCCATTCGACGCCGAGCGACGGGGTCGGGGATCCCTGAAACGGGATGGACGTCACCACGTCTGGCCTCGGGGGTTGGTATCGCTACGCGCCGAGCTCGATGACGCCGCAGGCCAGACGGGCACCCGCATCGCCTGTCTTGAGGGTGTTGGGGCTCGGGTTGGGCACGTTGCCGAAGTTGTCGGGCTTCTCGTGGATGATGATGGACTTGCCGATGATCTGTTGCAGAGTCACCGCATCGGTGACGGTGACAGTCTCACCGGTGCCGTCCTTGAGGATGTTCATCGAGATCAGGTCGCCACTGGACGGATGCGCGTTCGCGTCTCCGACCTGCAGGTGACCGCCCGCTGCGCTGAAGGCCTCACCGTCGGGGCCCGGCGCACACTGGCCGTTGGTGTGGATGTGCATCCCGTGGAATCCCGCCGGGATGTCACCTCCGGCGACCTTAACGGTCACGGTCACCGGACCGCCCGCCCCGCGGGCCACGAACGTCGCCTCACCGACCCGGTCGCCGTCTTCGTTCTTGATCTCGGCCTTCGCCTGCTGTCCGGTCGGGACGTTGTCCTGGTTCTCGACCGAGCCCGGAGGCAGTGGGACGTCGGAGATCACCGGGGGCGTGGTGCCCTTCACGTCCGACACCGGCTCGTCGGGGGTACAGCCCGCCAGCACGACGCCGAGCGCACCCGCCGACGCCAGTGCCGCGGCGATGCGCAGGGTGGTCGGACGAGATTTCCTACTGCCGGTCATGTCACTCCTTGGTCGATCCTGGTGAGGGCTGCGGGCGGCACCGTGGTGCGTGTTCGTATCGGGCCGCAATCGTACCGGGTCCGTTCATTCGGACCGCTCGAAGGCGATGACGGGGATGCCGTCCTCACATCGGCCGGCAAACGCGGGTGCACGTTCTTCCACGACGTAGCTGCCACCGAGTGCCGCGGCGATCTGGTCGGCCTGCGCCTTGGACGCGGCGTCGTCGTAGAAGATGGTGTTCTCGCTGAAGGTGCCGTCGGTGTAGGTCTGCGGCGCACGGGTCTGGAAACCCTTGGCCTTGAGCTCGTTGGTGACCTCGCGGCCGAGACCGTTGATGCCACCGGCGTTGTAGACGCACACAGGCTTTGCGGCGGCCGCCGCCGTGGTCGAGGTGGGTGCCGCCGACGTCGTGGTCTGGGTCTTGTTCGCAGCTTCCAGCGCGGCTTCCGGGTCGTCGGACGACGTTGCTGCCGAATGCCATCCCAGACCGATGAAGACCACGGCGACAGCGAGCAGCAACATGGCCCCGGCACGCAACGGAAGGCGATTGGGCTCACGATCTGCATTCATCAACGACGACCTTAACGCACTTCGCGAGGTGGCCCGGCGTCAGACGTCAGTGATATCCGCGGCACGCATTGAGAGCTCGCAGCCACGCATCACGTGATCTCGAAGCCCAGCCGACGGGCCGCGCGGGCCTTCTGCCGGGAGGCCCGAAGCCGACGCAGGCGCTTGACCAGCATCGGGTCTGCAGCCAGCGCTTCGGGGCGGTCGACGAGCGCGTTGAGTACCTGGTAATAGCGGGTCGCCGACAGGCCGAACAGCTCCTTGATGGCTTCTTCCTTGGCTCCCGCGTACTTCCACCACTGACGTTCGAACGCCAGGATGTCGTGTTCGCGCCGCGACAACCCGTCGGCCCCGACCTCATGCGGGTCCACCGCTGACTGATCGGCGGCAGCGTTTTCGGGGGTGGGTTGATCGCCCTGCTTCTGGCTACGCGCAGCTGCGCCGTCCATCTCGCTCCCTCACGATTCGCCCTACCGTCGACCCGCACGACCACCGCGTCGGGCAGCTCTGCCGGGAACACTTGGCCCGCTCGCTTCGCTCCCGGCGCCGCCGCCAAATCACAATGGTGTGGTTCGTAATCATCTAACCACGCACCCCAACCGCGAACGCGGTGTGACTCGCCCGGTTTGTGCGGCATCAATTCTCTCCCAGGTCGGCGCGATGCGGGCAACGAGAAAGGACGCGGAACCCACCCAGTAATCTGAGCCGCATGGCCATTCTCCCGATCTGCATCATCGGCGAGCCGGTGTTGCACGAGCCCACGGCTCCCGTGGCGCTCGACGATGCCGGCAAGCCGTCGGCCGAGACGATCACCCTGCTCGACGACATGTACGACACGATGGACGCCGCACACGGTGTCGGTCTGGCGGCCAATCAGGTCGGAGTCGGGCAGCGGATGTTCGTCTTCGATTGCCCCGAGGGTGAACGTTACGAAGCCCGACGCCGCCGCGGCGAGGTGATCAACCCGATTCTGGAGACCTCCGAGATCCCGGAGACCATGCCCGACCCGGACGACAACGACGAGGGCTGCCTGTCGGTCCCCGGCGAACAGTTCCCCACCGGACGCGCCGACTGGGCGCGAGTCACCGGCGTCGACCGCACCGGCGCCGAAGTCGTGGTGGAGGGCACCGGGTTCTTCGCCCGCATGCTGCAGCACGAGGTCGGCCATCTCGACGGCTTTCTGTACGTGGACGTGCTGATCGGGCGCAACGCCCGCGCGGCCAAGAAGTCCATCAAGAAGCACAAGTGGGGTGTGCCCGGTCTGACGTGGATGCCCGGCGAGGTCGAGGATCCGTTCGGCCACGACGACGACTGACCACGCCCACGGTGACCGAGCCAGCCGACCTCTTTGCGGGCGACCGTGTCGTCGTGCGCTATCGGCTCGGCGAGGCCACCCCTGCGGACTGGCGCGGTGATCGGGACGCGGCACGCTCGGATGTGACGGGCTTCCTCGTCGACGACGCGGACCCGCTCGTTCTCGAACGCGACGGCACACGCGAATCCATCCCCCGCTCGGCTGTCACCTCGGTGCGGCTGCTCTCGGCAAAGCCGGTACGCAACAGCGAGATTCGCAACCTCGAGCATGCCGCCGCGCTCGCCTGGCCCGGTGTCGAATCGGCGTGGATCGACGGCTGGCTCCTCCGGGCCGGCGGCGGATTCACTCGACGCGCGAATTCCGCACTGCCACTGGAGCCTTCGGCCCGATCGGCGCAGAGCCTACCGCAGATCGCGGCGTGGTATCGGCGTCGCGACCTGCCGGTCCTGCTGTCGTTGCCGGACCGCCTGATGACCGCCGGGGTGATCGACGGCGAACGCGGCGTCGAGGTGCAGGTCCTGACCGCCGACCTCGAAACATTGCTGGCGCGTGGAGCCTCCATGCCGAACCTCGAGATTCGCCTCGATGACGAACCATCGGATCAGTGGCTGCACGCCTACCGCCCCGACGCCGACGTTGAGCTCGCCCGGAGGGTGACGACGGCCGCCCGCGGACCGGTCAGGTTTGCGACGATCGGCACCGATGACATCTCGGCGATCGGGCGGGCCGCGGTCACCGCTGGGCCCGACGGCGTTGCACGGCTCAGTCTCACCGCGTTGTGGACCGCCCCGGACCGACGACGCTCCGGACTGGCCGGCGCAGTCGCGAGACGTCTGGTCGAGTGGGGTGCCGCAGAGGGCGCCGCGTCGGCCTACGTGCAGGTCGAGACCACCAATCGTGTTGCCGGCGCGTGGTATCGGCGCTGGGGCTTTGCCCTGCACCACACCGCGCACTACCTGACCCCGACCATCGAAGGAAACGCGATCTGATGCCACGATCGGCTCCGACTGCCGCGGCCCGACGACGCCAGGCACTCATCACCGCCATCGCCCTCGTCGTGATCGCAGCGGTCTTCGGTGTCACCTGGCTGATCAACAGACACGACGATTCCACCGCGTCGACAACGACTGCCGCCACGTCCGTGACCAAGTCGTCGGCAGCCAAGACGTCAACAACCAAGACGTCAAGGTCGGCCAAACGGTCCTCCACAGCAGCCGTGTCCACGTCGAGGTCGACGAGCACGTCGTCGCGGGTGCCTGCCCGAGTTCGACAAACCCTGGCGCTCATCGACTCCGGCGACTGGCCAGAAGCCGCCAACGCACCCGGCACACACGGCGGAGATGTGTTCCGCAACAACGAAGGAAAGCTTCCGCGCGCCAACCCGGGCGGAACGCGCATCACCTATCGGGAGTGGGATGTGAACCCCAAGAAGCGCGGTCAGAGCCGCGATGCCGAGCGGATCATCACCGGCAGCGACGGTTCGGCCTACTACACCGCCGATCACTACGTCAGCTTTGTCGTCATCCGGAACCGGCGATGAACCCGGAGACGCTGCGCGACTTCCTCGCCGATGCCGGCGGTCACGGACCCGTCGTCGGCATGCTGCGCGACGACGCGCTGACCCGGACCCCGTCGGGCCTGCGAGTACGCAACGTCGACGCCACTGCGGCGACCACGCTCGACGACCTGTTCACCGCGTTCGCTGCGGCCTGGCATTTCCCGGATCATTTCGGCCACAACAAATCCGCCTTCGACGACTGCATGCGCGATCTCGACGGCTCCGCCGAACCCGGCTCGGCACCCGCCGGATTCCTGACGCTGATCACCGATGCACATATGCTGCTGACCGACGATCCCGACGGATTCGACTGGTTTGCCGAGTCGATGCCGTTCTATCGTGACCACTACCGCGACCACGACAGTCAATCGGTGTTCGCCGTTCTGCTGTGCACGCCTCGGCGCTATCGCGACACGGTCCGAACACGCTGGCGCGCAGCCGGTGTGCGGGTTGCCGAGGTGCGGTGACGATGCGAATCGCCACCTGGAACGTCAACTCCATCCGCGCCCGGTCGGAAGCGGTGGTCGCCTGGATGGACTCCAACGACATCGACGTGCTGGCCATGCAGGAGACCAAGTGCCACGATGACAGCTTTCCCGTGATGAGTTTCCTCGCAAGCGGTTACGACGTCGCACACATAGGTCAGGGGGCCTACAACGGCGTGGCGATCGCATCCCGCGTCGGGCTCGACGAGGTGGAGATCGGCTTCGAAGGGATGCCGACATTCCCCATCGACGGTCGCGAAACCGCCGAAGCGCGAGCGCTGTCCGCACGCTGCGCCGGCGTGCGGGTTTGGAGTCTGTACGTCCCGAACGGCCGAGCCCTCGACGACCCGCACTACCGCTACAAGCTCGATTGGCTCGACGCGCTCGCCGGCATCACGTCACTGCAGCTCGCCCACGACCCCGCCGCGGAGATCATGCTCGCCGGCGATTGGAATGTCGCCCAGCAGGACTCCGATGTCTGGGACCCGGGCTGCTTCGAGGGCAAACCACACGTCTCCGACGCCGAACGATCCGCTGTGCGCGCCTTCCTCACTGCCGGGCTGGCCGATTCGGCACTTCCCTACGCGCCGGGCTACACGTTCTGGGACTACACCGCGCTGAGGTTCCCCCGCAACGAAGGCATGCGCATCGACTACGCACTCTGCTCCCCCGCACTCGACACCCGCGTCATCGGCGCCACCGTCGACCGTGATGCCCGAAAAGGCAAGGGCGCCAGCGATCATGCCCCGGTGATCTTCGACATCGCCTGACCGGTCGGGCGCACTGAAAGTAGGGGAAGAAACTTCTTCCCCTACTCTTGGAGTCCTCCCCCAGAAATTACTGGCGGAAGACTCCGAACATAGGGGAGGAAGCTTCTTCCCCTAGATTTTTCTTCGGCACTCCGGTGAGTACGTAGGGTAGAGGACCCGGTCAGAGATGTGGTCGCCGTGCTCGTCGAATCAGATCGACCGCCGTGCGGCTTTGCGATAGCCGCGAACGGCGAGCACACCGAACACGACCGAAAGCCCTACGGCCCAGACAATTGTCAGCGCAAGCGGACGCGCGACGGGACCTCCTTCGGTGAGTCCGCTGAGTGCGTCGACCGCCGGACTCATCGGTTGGTACTCGACGATCGGCTGCAGCCAGCCCGGATACTCCGACAGCGGCGCGAAGCCGGTATTGAAGAACATCATGAACAGGAACGGGATCGCCGTCTCCTCCATCAACGACCGCGGGGCCACGGTCGCGCACGCGATCATGACGAACACGATTCCGGTCCCGGCGATCACCGGAACCAAGAGGGCGGCGACACCCGCGAGCCAGCCCTGAGTGAAGCGGAACCCCATGGGGATTGCCACTGCGAACAGGACCACCGTGGCGATCGTGATCCGCACGACCTCTGCCAGCACCCGGCCCAGAAGGTAGCCCGATCGCGGTACCGGCAGGGTCGACAGGCGGGCGAGCAACCCCATCTCGCGTTCGCTGATCAGTTGCAGCCCGGTCATGATCGTCCCGAACATCGCGCCGACCAACGCGACCAACCCGGTGTTGCGATAGATGCTGTCGCCCAGACCCAGGTTGGTCGTCGACTGTCCGAGCACGAGGTGGAAGACACCGAGCAGAAATGCCGGGAAGACGAGCGTCTGCACCACCACACCCGGATCGCGAACCCAGGTGCGTAGCAACGCCGAGGCGTGCACGACGGCCTGGGTACCGAGCAGAACCGTCTGGCGCAGGTATGGATCGATGGCCGAATGGGCCGGAACGGCAGTGGCGGTCATCGTGACACCTCCCGACGGTTGGCAAGAACGGAAGCGAACAGTCCCAGTCCGATCAGGATCACCGACCACGCGACGACCGACGTGATGTCGACGTCGGTCCCGGCCGCGAGCGCGCGCATCGCGTCGACGAAGATCGTCACCGGATTGTTGCGCACAAATGGGTGCACCCACTCCGGAAATGACTGCACAGGAACGAGTCCCGTCGAGACGACGACGAGGATCAGCTCCGGGATCATCAGCATCTGCGCGATGCTGTCGGGATGATCGGCCACCGATCCCGCCGCATCCGCCATGAGACTGAGGCTGACGGCAAAGATGACCGCCAGCAACACGAATCCGACGAGATCCCACACAGATCCGTGAAAGCGGAAGCCGAGGGCCGCGCCGAGCGCACAGGTCGAAGCCAACGAGATCGTCACGCGTATTGAGGCATTGATCATCCGGCTGATCAGCGGCGCGCTGCGCGCCATCGGCAGCGATGCCAACCGGCCCCGGACCCCGCTCTGCGCGGCCCGACCGGCGATCTCGCACGAGATGATCGAGACGAAGATGGCGGCCTGGATCACGACCAACGGCACGAGGTTTTGGGCATAGTCGATACCCATTCGGTCGAACCGGCTGTGCAGGGGTACATAGAAGCAGATGAAGAAGACGATCGGCGAACCCACGGCGAAGACGAACTGTCCCTCGCGTGCACCGGATTTCAGGCTCTGCCGAGTCAGTTCGCCGATCGCGACCAGCGCCGGGACCGCGGTTCGTATCGCATCACCGCCGACCGAGGCCGGACGAGCGATCAGCGGGGCGACGCTCATTCGGCGCCCTTCCCGGCCATCACCGCGTCGCCCGATTCCGACTCGTCGGCCGATTCCGGTGTCTGCCCGGTCAACTGGAAGAACACCTCGTCGAGAGACGGACGTCGCAAGGCGATGTCGAAGACCGGGATCGACGCCCGCTGCAGAGTGGCAACCACGGTGCCGACCGTTCCCAGTTCGTCGGGCGCAGCGACGGACAGCCGCGGACGCTGGGCGCCACCACCGGTGGCCGCCTCGATCTCCTCGAACTCCCGCAGGGCGGTACGGGTCCGGTCGAGATCTGCGGAGTCGAGCAACGTGATCTCGCACACCGCCGATCCCGCACGCTGTTTCAGCTGCTCGGGAGTGCCCTGCTCGACCACTCGCCCGTGGTCGAGCAGGACGAGATCGTCGGCGAGGCGATCGGCCTCCTCGAGGTACTGCGTGGTCAGCAGCACGGTGATTCCCTCCGTGCGCAGCGTCGACACGGTCTCCCACACCGACGCGCGACTCCGCGGGTCGAGGCCCGTGGTTGGTTCGTCGAGGAAGAGCACCTTGGGCCGGGTTACCAGCGCCGCCGCGATGTCCACGCGTCGTCGCATACCGCCGGAGAGCTCAGAAACCTTGCGGTCCATGAATTCCACGAGACCGAAGGTCTCGGCGACCTCCTCGAGCCGCGACCGTGTCTCGCGCCGCGGCAGGCCGGTGAGCCGACCGAACATCGCGATGTTCTCCCGCGTCGTCAGCGACCCCTCGAGCGCCGCATACTGACCGGTGAGCGAGATCAGTTCGCGCACTCTGCCGGCGTCGTCGACGACGTCGTATCCGGCCACCGAACAACGGCCCACTGTCGGGCGCTGCAGCGTCGACAGGATCGAGACAGTGGTGGTCTTCCCACAACCGTTGGGCCCCAACAGTCCCAGCACCGAACCCTCGGGGATCTCGAAGGAGATGCCGTCGAGCGCGCGGACGTCCCGGTACGACTTGGCCAGATCTTCGACCACGACCAGCGACATTGTGGTCACCCCATCCTTGAATCGTGAGCATAGCTGACGGTATATGGGTCACCCTGACAAACGTCAGGTGATGGAACCAGAGAATTGTTGGTAGGCATCGAAATCCGGCTTCATCGATGCGGCCACGAGCTCCCACAGGACCTCGTCGGTGCCGCCGCCGACGCGCGCGAGCTTCATGTCCCGCCACCACTGCGCGAGCGGGGTCTCACCGGTCAAGAAGCCCGAACCGCCGAAGATGTGCATACATTCGCCGATGACCTCTTCGCCGAGCCGCGCCGCCGACACCTTCATGGCAGCAGCGCTGCGCAGATCGAGCTTGCCTCCCGCTGCGATACCGGTCAGCGCTAGGCGCAGCATGTCGACACGGGAGACGAGGTCGGCCATCCGAAGCCGCAGCGCCTGGTGGTCGATCAGTGTCTTGCCGAACTGGGTGCGCTCGTGCATCCGCGCAAGCGTGACACCCAGGGCCAGTTCGCATGACGCGGCGACCTGCCCGGCAATCGACAGCCGCTCGTGGGCGAGGCCCCAGCTCACCGCCGCCAGACCGGTACCGGCACGCGCGATCAGATGGTCCGCGGACACCACAGTGTCGATCTCCACCGCAGCGGTATCCAGTGGCCCGGCACTGACTTTCGCGTAGGGCGGCATGATCGTCACCTGATCGGTCGGAACCAGGATCAACGCCACGTTTCCGTGCCGGCTCTCGGAGTCACCCTCGACGGTGCGCGCCACCACCAGGATGTAATCGGCGATCGGCGACAGCGAGACGAACTTCTTGCGGCCTTTGACGCGGAATCCGTCGCCCTCGGTGGAGATCTCGGTCTCCACGATCTGCAGATCCGAGCCGCCCGACGATTCCGAGGCTGCCAGGCACAGCACCGCATCGCCGCGGATGGCGCGCTCGGCGACGTCGGTCAGCAGCGGCGAGCGCCCACCGAAGCGACGCAAGATCGCGATGGCCGAATCGTGCAGGCTCACCCCCACACTGATGCCCGCGGAACCCTGGCGACCCAGCGCGTAGGCGAGTTCGACGAGCTTGGCGACGTCGGGCGTCTTTCCGTCGCCCCACTTCTGGGCGAACACACCGGCAGCGCCGAGACGCTCGAGCAGCTTGCGCGGAAATCGCTCTGCGGCTTCGGCTTCGGCGGTCCATCCACGGACCTCGTCGTCGAAGACCGATTCGAGCAACGCCCGATACTCCTCGACGGTGGTCTGTTGCGTGATCGTGGCGGTCACTTCATCTCACCGACCTCGACGAGTCGCTTGGTCTCCAGTCGGCGAATCTTGCCGGAGGTGGTGCGCGGCACCGAGCCGGGAGCCACGAAGATGACATCCGACGGCATGACACCACACTGTGCGGCGACTTCGGCCTTGACGGCGCTCTTCGCGGATTCCTCGTCCTCACCACGGAATTCGGCCACGATCACCAGTCCGGGCCGGGCCGACTGCTCGTTGCGGGCCATCGCAACCACGCAACCGCTGCGCACTCCCGACACCTTGGCCGCGGCACGCTCTATCTCGATCGGGAACAGGTTGCGCCCGGCGACGATGACGATCTCCTTGGCCCGGCCGCAGATCACCAGCTTGCCGTCGACGAGGTAGCCGATGTCACCGGTGGGGAACCACTCGCCTGCTGCCAGCGGCGGGTGCCCCAGGTAGCCGTTCATCATCGAGGTGCCTCGGATCTCCACATGTCCGACGGCGCGGTCGTCGATCTGCGGAACCTCACCATCGGCAGGTTCGACGATACGAAGTTGCATTCCCCCCAGCGGTTTACCGAGGATCGCATAGCGGCGGCGGATCGGAACCGACCCGTCACCCGGCGGGGTCACCGTCACCTCGTCGTAGTTGGCGCCGCTACCGACCGACGGAATCGTGACGGCACACGTCGACTCGGCCATGCCGTACGACGGCGCCGCTGCCCCCGGGTCGAAGCCGAATCGTTCTGTGACTTCGAGGAACTTGTCGAAGGCATCGGGATCGATCGGTTCGCCACCGCTGATCGACACACGCAGCGCCGACAGGTCCGCGTCCTTGATGAGCGAGCCGTACTTGCCCAGGATGTCGTAGGCGAAGTTGGGAGCCGCGGTCAAGGTGGCCCGCGACTCGGTGAGCCACTCGAGCCACTTGAACGGTGCCGCAGCAAAGGCCGAGTTCGGCACCAGCCACAGCGGGAAGCCTGCGCCCATCGTGGCGAGCAGGAAGGTCAGGCCCATGTCGTGATACAGCGGAAGCCAACTGAAGCCGATGTCGCGGGTGCGATGCACACCGAGTCGCACGATCAGTTCGGTGGTGTTCGTGTGCACTGCCTTGGTCGACAGGACGGCGGTCTTCGGGTCACCGGTGGAGCCGGCAGTACCCTGCAGCACCGCGGGCGCATCCTCGCCCACGCGACGCGGCTCGAATCCGGTTGTGTCGATGCCGGCGCCGTAGACCGCGACCTGCTCGACGCACATCCAGCCATCGACCTTGGCCAGCAGGTCCAACTGAGGTCCGCTGCCGAGAACCGTGCCGACGCCGATATCGGCGAAGCGGGCGTACGTTGTCTGGGCCCAACGCTCTTCGTCTGCTCCTCGGATCGGACCGGGCAGGATCGACACGGCGACGCCGGCGAGCCATGCGCCCAGCACCGCGGCAACCAGGTCGAAGCTCGGGTCGCCGATCAGCCCGACGTGGTGCGGCTCCACGCGCTGGCGATCGGCGAGGATCTGCGCCGCGACCTCCTCGGCCCGGGCGTGTACATCCGACCAGGGCCGGGCATCCCATGTCCCCGTTTCCGGATCGAGGACCGACAGCGAACCGTTTCCGGACAGCATTCCTTCGCTGACCGATTCCGCCAGAATGCTGGCTGTGCCAGCCTCATCGAGCGCCGTTACCATGCCCAGCCTTTCTCTTCGAGCTTTGCGATGAATTCAGTGATCAGGTCGCCGATCTCGTCGGCGTTCTGCAGATGCGGATGATGACCATGCCCGGGCAGTACCCGCCGGGTGACGTCGCCGCCGGCCGCGCCGACGATCCGGTCGAGTTGTGCGACGCTGCCGTACTGGTCGTTCTCACCCTGTACGAGCAACAGCGGCGCACCGATCCGACGGCACTGTTCGGTGATGTCGAAGGTTGCGAACTCGTCCGACAGCCACACGCCAGACCATTTGCGGAACAACGCATCCGGGTCGTCGTGGAACAGTGCAAGCGAGGGCCGGACCTTCGTGTCGAGCGACTCGGCGGTCTGCCGGATGCCGTTGAGGGTGACGTCTTCGACGAAGACGTGCGGAGCGATCAGCACCGCGCCGGCCACCGGATACTCGCTCGCATAGATGGCGGCAATCGACGCGCCGTCACTGTGGCCGACGAGAAACGGACGCTCGATTCCGAGTGTCGACAACACCTCCGGCAGGACGGTGAGCGCCTCGCTGTGCAGATAGTCCGGACCCGTCGGCCCGTAGCCCGCCGAACTTCCGTACCCGTGGCGCGAATAGACGAGGGTGGACATCCCGGTCCGGGCGCTGATCAGCGCGGGCAGACGACCCCACTGCCCCGCAGAGCCGAGACCCTCGTGCAGGAGGACCACGGTCGGGAGATATGGGCGATCACCTTCGTACACAAGGTATTCGAGCTCACCTCGGTGGTGTGCGAGAACTGGCATCGCGCCCTACCAACTGTGGTTGGAGACGTCCAGCATGTTCGCACCGAGCTGGGCCCTCCCCACGTAGTTGAGGCAGTCGATCGGCTTGGCCGGCATGATGGAGCAGAACTGCACCTCCCGCAGCAGTCGCTGCATCGGCCCATCCACCGCCATCGACGCCGAGCCGACGAGGGCAACTGCCTGCGCGGCAAGGGATTGTGCAGTCTCACCCAGGTGATACTTGGCGGCATAGACCAGCGAGTTGGTTGCGGTGTCCGAACGGTTGTCGGCGACAGCTCGCGCTGCACCCAAGGTCAGCGCGCGAGCGGCCTGCAGGTCGACGGCCATCGAGCCGAGACGCTGAATGCTCGGCGCGTCGTCGCGGCGGCGCGCGTCGTCGCCGATGCGCTCGCTGGCGAAGTCGACGATCGAGGTCGCAAGTCCCAGGTATGCGCCGAGGTAGCCGGCCGCCATCCAATGCGGTTCGCGGACAGCCTTGAACAAGGACATGCCCTCCACGCCGAGGAACAGGCGATCGAGGGGAATCGGTGTGTCCGCCAAGAACATCTGGGCGGTGGAGGTGCCACGCAAGGCAGTACCGCGCCATTCCTCCGAGAACGACACCCCCGGATCGTCGGCGCGAACCACAAAGTGCGAGACCTCGTAGTCGCCGTCCGCGTCGTCGGGCCGCGCGGTCACGACGTAGTAGTCGGCGACCCCGGCCAGCGATACGAACGACTTGTGTCCAGACAGGACGAACCCGTTGGCCTCACGCCGATAGGTGGTGGCGATCCCGCGCAACCGGGCACCGGTGCTGGGCTCCGAGGCGGCCGAGGCGAACATCCGCTGCCCGTCGACCACCTCTCCGACGACCCAGTCCCGGAACGCAGCACCGGTCGCACCGAGAGCATCACCGTCGGCCTCGAACAGCGAGCCGATGGCGACGTTGTGCATGTTGTAGCCAAGGGCGATGGCGCCGTTGGCCTTGGCCAGTTCGGCGAGCACGGTGGTGTAGCCGGCGAAGTCCAGACCGAGTCCACCCCGGTCCGGCGGCACCATCGCCGCGAGCAGACCGGACTCACGCAGCAGCGCGTACGCCTTGGCCGGCGCCTGGGTTCCCTCGTCGATGGGACCGGCGAGATCGGCGAGCTCCGGCAGGATCTCACCTGCGAGATCGAGTGCCTTCTGCAACGGCTCCGAGGTGGTTGTGTTCATCTCAATTCTCCACTGGTAGACCGAGATCGCGGGCTATCACCACGCGCAGCAAGTCGTTGGTCCCGGCGTAGATCGAGGCGGCGACGGCACTCGAGAAGTTGATGGCGTATCCCGAATCCGCGACCACTGCCCGGGCACCGAACAGCGGTGCCGCAGCGGTCTCGAATGCGACGAGATCCTGTGCACACGAGATCTTCACCTGCGCCGCCTCCGTGGCCAGTGCGCTCAGCGGGGTACCCGCATCGATGCGGCGAGCCATGTCGTAGACCAGCGTGCGAACGCGGTGCTCGATGATCGACAGATCAGAGACCCGAGCCGCGACAAGAGGATTGGAGCCGAGTCCACGGCCGAACTGCTTGCGTTCGCGCAGCCACGTCACAGCCCGCTCCACGGTTGCTCGCATCAGGCCGACCGAGTAACTCATGAGCAGCGCCCGTTCCCAGGCCGTGGTGCTCGACAGGAAGGCCAGGCCGGATCCCTCGGTAGTCACCATGTCCGCGTCGGTGGCGGCCACGTGATTGAAATCGATGGCGCCCATGGGGACCTCGGTGAGTGCGGTCTTGTCGAACGGCTCCGACCGCACCACTCCGGGCCGGTCGGCCGGAATCAGGAAGGCGCTCAACGCAAACGGATGGCGCTCGGCCTCGGTGCGGGCGAAGGCCAGCACGAGATCGGCGGCCGGTGCTGCCGTGACATAGGCCTTGCGGCCGTCGATGCGCAGACTGCCGTCGTCGAGCCGATGCGCCGCGGTGTTCATCGACAGGGGGTCGGACCCGCCGGTCTCTTCGGTGAGTGCGTGGCACAGCAGCATCGAACCGTCGAGAAGACGATCCGCATAGGGCGCCAGCGGCTGCCGAGGCAACGCCGACAACGGCCACTGGATGCCGAAGAGTTGGGAGGCCAGCGCATAGCAGAGACCGGCCGGCACACCGGCTCGTCCGGCTCCTTCCACCACGGCCACCGCATTCTGGACAGCGCCGTCGCCGGTCGTGCCACGCAAGGAATCGGCCATCGCGGACGATACCGATGCAGTGGCCACCAGCCGACGCCAGGCGTCCCGGAACGGCACACCGGTCAGTTCCGGTGCAATCTCCGCGATTTCGGCGGCGGCATTGGCAGCACGGTCCACCGGCGGCGCGACGAGGGTCATCGGGTCGATCCGTCCAGCACCTCGGCAACCGTGGCGTGCAGTTTCGCGGGAGTCCGGAAGTTGCGGGCAACCACGATGTCCTCGGGCAGCTTCTGTCCGATGCGCTGCTCGAGATCGGCGACGATGTTCACGAGGGTCAACGAGTCGAGCAGGCCGGTGAGCAGCAGTTCGCTGTCCGGCGTGACGGCGTCGGCATGACCGTGACGGCGCGCGATCGCCCCGGAGACGATCGTGCAGACGTCCTCGACGGAGACTGGCGCCGTATCGACGTTGTTACTGGTCATGAAGATTCTTTCTCCTCTGTGTGTCCTGGCTGCGCAGCCAATGTCTTCAGGTGCTCGCGGTCGATCTTTCCGCGCCGGTTCGTCGGCAACGGCGAGCAGATGACTATCGAATCCGGTTGTGAGGCAATGGGGAGTAGCGCGCGGATGGCTCCGTCGGTTGCGGTGATCGCGTCGGCCGACTCCGTGGTCTCGGCGCCGGCGCCGGTGTCGAGGAACAGGGTGATCCGGTTGTCGGGCCCGGTGGCCACCGCGGCCGCGGCCAGCACGGACGCCTCTTCGCAGGCGATCGTCTCGATGCCGGCCAAGTCGATGCGATATCCGCGGCGCTTGATCTGGCTGTCGACCCGTCCGGTCAACACCAGTTGACCGTCGGCGTCGCGATAGGCGTGATCGCCGGTGCGATAGGCCCGCCGCACACGACCGTCGGGGAAGGCCAGTGCGACTGTGGGATCGACTACCTCGCCGCCGATCACATAACCCGTCAGCAACGGTGCGCCTGCGACCACCAATTCGCCTGCCTCCGCGGCGTTGCACTCCTCGTCGACGAGGAGGATCTCGACACCCGGCAACGCTGACCCCACCGGGACGGGTTCTCCCGTACGCCAGTTCCGGACATCGGCCGCTGTGCACACGTTGGTCTCGGTGGGCCCATACCAGTTCCGCACGTGGATGCCCGGGAAGGTGTCGAGCAGTTCGCGCAGCGCCGCAGGCGGATAGGGTTCGCCGGCAAAGGCAATCGCACGCAGCGCCGACAACGGTTGTTCCTGGCGTCGAACGGCCGAGACGATCCCACGCAGCAGGCTGGGCACCGCGTAGATCACCGAGATCTCGTTGTCCGCAAGCCATTCGGCGGCATCCTGCGGAAATGCCTTCAGCCACTCGGGCAACTGCACCGCGGTGACTCCGGCGATGGCGGTCGAGAAGATGTCAAAGGTGCTCAGGTCAAAGGTGAGCGCCGCCTGAGCTGCCACCCGTTCTCCCGCACGAAGTTCGAGAGATCTTGCGGCCCACTGCGCGAAGAACGCCACCGCCGACGACGACAGCAACACTCCCTTCGGGAGTCCGGTACTGCCGGACGTGAACAGCAGGTAGCCGGGTTCCGCGGACGGACCGTGGGCGTCGTCCTCGCCGCGTGCCGCCAGCAGCAACCCGTCCTGGGGCAGCTCGACGACGCGGCCGGCCGGGTTCACCCGGTCGATGCCGGTGCGGTCGGAAAGGACGTGGGTGATGCTGGCCTGGTCGAGCAGTGCAGCCGTGCGATCGGGCGGATCGGCCACATCGATCGGTGCGACGACAGCGCCAGTGGCGATGACCGCGTGGATCGCGATCGTGGCCGGTGCGGATCGCGGCAGGTACACCGCGACCGCACTGCCGCCACCCACCCCGGCAGCGCGAAGTCCGGCCGCCAGCTCGGTGACGCGTTCGGACAGTTCCGCATACGACAGCTCACCGAGTTCGGTTCGGATGGCACAGCGGTCGCCGTGTTCGATGGACGCCGCGGTGAGGATGTCGGCAAGCGGATTCGACGCGTCGGCCGTGGTGGTGGCAGACGCGCATGACGTTGACAGTGTGTCCATGGTCCTCAGCCTCGTCGGAGCAGACTCACGCGCCGGCAAGCTGCTGCCGCAACGCGTTCTTGTCCATCTTTCCCAGGGGAGTGAGCGGCATCTCGTCGATGATCCGCACCACATCGGGCGCCTTGTACGCGGCGAAACCTGCTTCGTCACCGAGGAAGTCGGCGAGATCACGCCGGTTGGGCGCGGATTTGGTGCCGCTCTCGACCACCACGAAGGCAACCGAACGTTCGCCGAGGGTTTCGTCGGGCTCGCCGATCAGCGCCACCGCCCGGATTTTCGGGTGCCTCAGCAGCGCACCCTCGATCTCGGTCGCGGCGATCTTCTCGCCGCCCCGGTTGATCTGGTCCTTGATGCGGCCCGACACGATGAGGTGGCCACTCTCGAGACGACGCACCAGATCACCGGTGCAGTAGAAGCCATCAGCGGTGAACGACTTCCGATTGTGCTCCTCGGCGTCGAAATAGCCACGCGGAGTGTACGGTCCGCGGACTGTGAGCTCGCCCACCTCACCGGTCGGCACCTCGTTGCCCTCGGTGTCCACCACTCGAATCTCGTCGTAGACGGAGACCGGTACTCCTTGCGTGGTGGCCAGCAGCTCCGGTTCGTCGTCGAGATGTGTTGCGCAGAACAACCCTTCGGACATACCGAGGATCTGCTGCAGGGTTGCGTCGAACTCGTCGATGATGCGACGCGCTTCGTGATCGGACAGGCGCGCCGATCCGATCTCGATGATGCGCAAGGAACTCAAGTCATTGGAGGTCCATGACCGCTCATCGAGCCACAACGGCGCCAGTTGCGGGTTGATCGCGGTCATGGTGACCCGCTCGCGTTCGATCAGCTCGAAGCAGATCGCCGGATCTTGGTGTGGCGCAAGGACAACCTTGCCTCCGACGCGGAGCGTGGCCAGGATGCCCGGGCAGTTCCAGGTGTAGTTGAAGGCGATCGGCAAGACGGCGAGGTACACGCTGTCCTTGTCGAGCCGGCTCCGCTCGCCGGCCGCGCGCGAGTTGTATTGGTAGTCATCGTGGGTGCGCCCGATCAATTTGGGCATCCCGGTGGTGCCGCCGGAGAGCAGCAGCAGCGCGATGTCCGACGGCTTGGCAACATCTTCGATCGGATCGTCGCCGGCCGTCGACAACGTCGAGTACGGGACAAATCGGTCATCGGAACCGTGGTCGCCGAGATCGCCTGCGACGATGACCGTGCGAAGCGACGGCGACGTATCCAGAATGTCGCGCGCAAGTTCACGGTGATCGAAACGATTGAACACACCCGTTGTCACATAAGCGACCGCGCCCGTGGCCCCCGCCAGGTGCCCGACCTCGGCGTGCCGGTGGCCGGGTTGTGTGTGCACCGGGATCGCCGCAAGTCGCTGAAGAGCGAACCACGTCACGATGAATTCTGCGGAGTTCGGCAACTGGAGCAACACCGCGTCGCCGGCCCGAATCCCAAGACTTCGTAAACCGTTCGCAACTAGCGTTGCTCGATTCGCAAGATCCCGGTACGAAATCCGTTGTTCACCATCGACAATCGCCGTCGAGTCACCATAGGCGGCAGCCCACTCGTCGACCCGGGTACCGAAAGTCTTTCCCTCCCAGAGGCCCAGCTCTCGATACCGCTCGGCGTAGTCGGCCGGCCAATTGGGTATCCGGTCACGGATCGAGGTGGTCGGCGTCTCCAGATTGCTTGTCGTCATGCGCTATCCCTCTACGTGCACTTGAAGTTTGGTTCAGCGGCGCGGTGGCGAACACCACATTCGCAAGAACTCTCCGCGATCCCCCAGAGCGCCTGATCGAGTTCTCTTGGCGCTCAACAGGAGGCCGGTGGTCGGTTCACCGAATATCGTCATTCGGGTGGCCACGGCCTGCTGATGAGGGTAGCCTAACATGAGTTGGTCCCCGAATTAAGCCGAGGTTCGAGGCCCCGCCCGGGTATCTGTGCCTGCATTTCACCTCAGCACCGCGATGGGTTAGTGTGTGTAGCCTAACCTAATCTGCGTCGATCCGCGAGAGGGTCCTCTCCATGGTCAAGCCAGGACAACAAAATCCGAACTTGCCCGGCCAGCGCGTCGACCTGCGCCATCGAACTCAAGACGTAAGCACGAATCGCGAATGAAGTGGGTACCGCAATGACCTCACCCTTGACGTCAACTTACCGCCTCGACTCGTTGCGGATCGATCCGCAACGAGATGGCGCCACCGTGCACCAATGGCTCGTGCATCCGAAGGCGAAGTATTGGGACATGTTGGACAGCACGGAGACTCAGGTTCGCGACTTCCTCGCCGACAACATTGCCGAGGCCGGCGACAGCGATTACGGACTCCGGATCGGGTATTGCGACGATGCCCCCGAATTCATGTTCGAGCTCTACGACCCACTCACCAGCGACCTCGCGGCGCCGGGCACCGGATATGTGCACACCGAAGGTGACATCGGGATGCACCTGCTCGTCGCCCACTCCGACCGGCAGCTGTCCGGTTTCACCGGAAATGTGATGCTCTTCATCATGCGCACGGCCTTCTTCGAGGTCGGTGCCGCCCGGGTCGTCGTCGAACCCGATGTCCGCAACACCGCGGTGCAGAACCTCAACGCCGCGGTCGGCTTCCGCGTCGACGGCGACTACCCGGTTGCCGACAAGATCGCCCGCCTGAGTTATTGCACGCGTGAGGATTTCATCACAGTCACCGACAACGGCCGGACGATCGGATCGGCCGCGGCCGGCGAACAAGAGGTTGCACGTTGACCAGTTCACCCGCGCTCGCCACTCGGGGGTTGCGCGACGTCTACGACCGTCGCATCGCGAAGAAGATACTGGCGGAGTTCTGCCACGAGCAGGCCCTGTCGCCCGTCGAGGACTCCGCCGGTCGCTTCGTCGTGACGTCCGACGACCGGCAGACGCTCTACACCTTTGCCGCCGAGGTGCTGGCCCTCGACAACTGGGCGATCGACGAGGCGTCGATTCGACGGGTTCGCGACGGTGTCGAACTTCCCCTTCGCGCTGTCGAATTGATTGTGGATGTCCATGAGACACTGGGCATTCCGACCGAGTCGCTGCCCGAGTACATCGAAGAACTCATCAATACGGTCGCCATCAGCGCGCACCGTTCCGACTCCCGACGCGTCGCCGCGGCTGCGCTGGCGGTGGCGGATTTCCAGACCGTCGAGCGCACCCTCACCGAGGGACACCCGTGCATCGTCGCGAATGCCGGCCGGCTCGGGTTCAGCTCCGACGACGTCGAGCGCTATGCCCCCGAGTCTGCTCGCCCATTCCGACTGACGTGGGTGGCCGTCTGGCGCGATCACTGCGACTTCGCGTCGATGAGTGGGCTCGAGTACATGACGCTCATGCGCGAGGAACTCGGCGACCGGACCCTCGAACGCTTCAGCGACACCCTTGCCGACCTCGGACTCGACCCCGACGACTACTGCTACCTGCCGGTCCACCCGTGGCAGTGGATCGAGAAGATCAGCAAGCTCTACGGTCCCGACATCGCCGACCGCAAGCTGGTGCGACTCGGTGAAGGACCGGATCTCTACCAACCTCAGCAGTCGATTCGCAGCTTGTTCAACATCTCCAATCCCACCCGGCACTACATCAAACTCTCGCTCTCCATTGTCAATATGGGATTCACGCGAGGAATGTCGGCCGACTACATGCGCACCACCCCGCTGATCAACGAGTGGGTCCGCAAGCAGGTTCAGGACGACGAGTACCTCGCGTCCCTCGGCTTCCAGCTGCTCTACGAGGTGGCCGCCATCGGCTACCGCAACCCGACATTCAACGCGATCACGCAGCCGGGTTCGGAGTACCGAAAGTTCTTCTCGGCGCTGTGGCGGGAGAGTCCGGTCCCGCTGACGACCGGGGACGAGCAGCTCATGAGCATGGCTGCGTTGCTTCACGTCGATCACCACGGCGATCCCTTTGTCGCCGCGCTCGTCGAACGGTCCGGACTGAGCGCCGACGAGTGGGTACGTCGATACCTGCGGACCTACCTGCATCCGATCACCTACCTGCTCTACCGCCACGAGCTGAAGTTCTCTCCGCATGGCGAGAACCTGATCCTGGTGATCGACTCCGGCGTTCCGGTGCGCGCCATCCTCAAGGACATCGGCGAGGAGGTCAGCATCTTCGCCGAGCCCGACGACCTACCCGAATCGTGCCGGCGGGCCCTCACCGAGGAACCCGACGAGATTCGTAACCTGGGCATTCTCTCAGACGTGTTCGACGACTTCCTACGTCCCCTGGCTGCCATCGTGCATTCGGCGGGGCTGGTGTCCGACCGGGATTTCTGGGAGTTGGTCGGGGACAGCATCCGCGAATTCATCTCGCAGCAACCGGATCTCGCCGATCGCTTCGCGAAGTGGGATCTGTTCGCGCCGACCTTCGGCGCGGTTCACATGAACGGGCTGCAGCTGGCGAACAACCGACGCATGGTGAACGTGGGGCACTCCTACGCGTCGCTGGTCGCCACCGACCACAAGCTGCTCAACCCCATCGCGCTACCCGCGCGCTCCGAAATAGTCTCTTCTACATCTCATCTGGGGGATCACCTTGCCACATGACCACAACACCTCATGGGGCGGAGCACGATTCGCCCGCCCCGGAAGCGGTTGGACCGATGTCAGCGGCGGCCTCGCGCAACTGGCGGACGCCGTCGAAAACCATCATCATCGTGCGCCACTCCCTCCCGGAGCACCAGAAGAGACGCTGGCCTCGGTTTCGAATTCTCTTGGTCCGGAACAGATTCCCGAGAACGGCGTCGGCGAGTCACGTGCCCTGCAGCACGTGGCCGAACTGATCGCCCGCTACGGGCTCGATCTCACCCACGAACTGACCGCGGCTCATCTGCAGCCACCGCCACTCACGGTGTCGGTGGTCGCCGATGCGCTCGCCAGCGCGTCGAACGCCTCGTTGGACACCTACGACTCGGGGCCTGCGACGCTGGCGATCGAGCAGTGGACGATCGCTGCCCTGGCGCGCCTCGCCGGTTTCCCCGACACCGCGGGCGGGGTCTTCGGTCCCGGCGGCTCGTATTCGAACCTGCTCGCGATGCTCATCGCGCGCGACCACACCGCCGCACAGGTCGGCATCGACACCCGGCAACACGGCGTCGCCACCCTCACGCGTCCGCTCGTGTTCTGCTCACGGGTGGCGCATTTCTCCATCAATCGGGCCTGCGCCACCCTGGGTCTCGGTGAATCCGCGGTGATCCCCGTCGAGGTCGACGAACACCACCGGATGATCCCGGCCGCCCTCGAACGCGCACTGCTCGAGAACGCCGGCACCCCCATCGCGATCGTGGCCACCGCCGGTACCACCGATTTCGGCACCGTCGATCCGCTTCCGCAGATCGCCGACATCGCCGAACGCCACCAGGTGTGGCTGCATGTCGACGCGGCCTACGGGTTCGGGTCGCTGTTCTCCGACAATCTCGCTCGACTCGTCCGCGGCATCGACCGTGCCGACTCGATCACCCTCGACCTGCACAAGATCGGCTGGCAGCCGGCGGCGGCCAGCATCCTGCTGCTCGCCGACGAGGGCGAGTTCGCCTCGCTGAACCGAAATGTGGCCTACCTCAACCCCACCGACGATGTCGAGGCGGGTTTCGGTGGGATGCTGGGCCAGACCCTGCAGACCACCCGGCGACCGGATGTCCTCAAGGTCACCGCCACGTTCCTGGCCTATGGCCGAACGGAATTGGGCCGGATGCTCGACACCTGCCACCAACTCGCCCGCCATGCCGAACAGCGCATCGTCACCGAGCTCCAGCTCGAACTGGTCGCACCCGCCACCCTGACGACCGTCGTGTTCCGCTACCGCTGCGAGCAGCTCGACAAGGTCAACGCCGAGCTCCGTCGCCGCCTGATCAGCAGTGGCAAGGCACTCATCGGACGCACCCGCGTACAGATCGGCGGCAGCGAGGAACCGCAGACCTGCCTCAAGCTCACTCTGCTCAACCCCACCGCACGCGAGTCCGACATCGACGATCTCTTCGACGAACTCCTGCGCATGGCATTGGAAGTGGAGTCCGAGCTGGCCGAGGGCTCAAAGCACAACAGCGAGAACATGGTGAAAGTTCATGAGTGACCAACAAACAGTGGACGTCCTGGCGATCGGTTGCGGCCCGTTCAACCTGAGCCTGGCCGCAATGGCGTCCACCGTCGACGACATCGATGTCCTCGCAGTGGACTCGGTTCCCGAGTTCCGCTGGCATCCGGGAATGATGTTCGACGACGCCACCCTGCAGGTGAGCTTCCTGTCCGACCTCGTCTCGCTGGTGGACCCGACACACCCGTTGTCGTTCCTGGCCTACCTCGCCGACGTCGACCGGCTCTATCCGTTCCTGGTGCGGGAGGACTTCTTTCCCACCCGACGCGAGTACGAGGCGTACCTGCTGTGGGCCATCGACAAGCTCTCCTCGTCCATCCGCTTCGGCACCACCGTCGACGAGGTCCACTGGGATGACCACGCAGAGCACTTCCGCGTGACGCTCACCTCCGGTGGTGTGCAGTCGGAGCTGATCGCCAAGCACGTGGTGATCGGCGTCGGTACCGAGCCGGCAGTGCCGGCGGCCCTCGCGTCGAACTCCCTTGCCGTGGTGCACAGTTCGAGCTATCTCCAACACCAGCCAACCGCCCTCGAGGCGGGCGCGGTGACCGTGATCGGTTCGGGCCAGTCGGGCGCGGAGATCGTCGTCGACCTGCTCGAGGCCAATCTGCGCGGCGGACCGGCGGTCCGATGGTGGACTCGCACACCGTGGTTCGCACCGCTGGACTTCACCAAGCTGTCCCTGGAGATGACCACCCCGGCGTACATGGACTACTTCCACTCGCTGCCGGAGGGCACCCGCGATCGCGTGCGTGGCGGTCACTGGCAGTTCCACAAGGGAATTTCGACCGACACCCTCGACCGCTTGCACGACCTGCTCTACCGCAGGCAACTCTTCGACGGTCTCGCACCCGTCCAGCTGCGCAACGGCGTCGAGATCGAAGGGCTGGACGCGCTCGACGACGGCCGGGTTCGAGTGCGGGCACGGCATCGTGACACCGAGACAGCTCTGGCACACACCGCGGACCTGGTGATCACGGCCACCGGCTACCGGTACCGCGAGCAGCCGTTCCTCGTGGCCATCCAAGACCGCTTGCGCCGTGATTCGCTGGGCCGCTTGGTCATTGCCAACAACCATGCGGTGTCGTCGGACCCGGCACTGGCCGATCGGCTCTTCGTGGCCAACGCCGAGGAGCACGCCCATGGTGTGTCGGCACCCAACCTGGACATCGGTGCGGTGCGCAATGCGCGCATCCTGAACACCGTCGCCGGCCGCGAAGTGTACCGCCTGCCCAAGCACACGGCGTTCACCAGTTTCGGTGTCACCGGAACCGACGCAGAAGATGTAGTACCAGAAGCCGCTGTGCCAGAAGACAAGACATCCATCGACGACTTTCTCGCGAACTCGCCCACGGCGAGTTCCAACACCCAATTGACAGCTCTCGGACTTGAGGAGTGACGTGATTTCCAAGGACCAGATTCGTGCCGACGTCGCAGCTTTGCTCGACGTTGCACCGGAGACAATTGCCGACAACGACGACTTGGTGCGTCACGGACTGCATTCGCTGCTGGTGATGAAACTGACGAACGCCTGGCGTCGCCAGGGCCACCTGATCCAGGCGTCTGCGCTCACGCTCGACCCGACCATCGAGGCATGGGCACGTCTGTTGGGCGCCGACACCGTCGATTCCGCCCCGGCCACGGAAGCTCCTGCGAAGCCGGCCGAGCGGACGCCCGACGTCGCGGTGGCCGACCCCGCCGCCGAAGATCCCGATGCAGAAGAGTTCGGTTTGGCCACAATGCAGCACGCCTACTGGGTGGGCCGCCAGGACGGCCAGGCCCTCGGCGGTGTGGCTGCCCACCTCTTCGCCGAGTTCGACGGTCAGTTCCTCGACGCCGGGCGCCTCGAACGCGCCGTCGCGGCGGTCGTCGCGCGGCACGACATGCTCCGCGCCGCTTTCGACGACGCCGGCCAGCAGCGAATCCTCGCCCAGCCGCCGCGACCGGTGTTCAGTGTCGTCGATCTCCGCGACGCCGACGCAAGCGAGGTCGAGGCCGGTCTCGAGAGCACCCGGCACCGGATGAGTCACCAGTTGCTGGATGTCTCCGAAGGCAGCGTCGTCGAATTCGTGCTGACCCTGCTGCCCGACGGCCGCCACCGCCTGCATCTGGACGTGGACATGCTCGCCGCGGACGCCATGAGCTACCGACGCGTCCTGGACGATCTGGCCACCGCCTACGAGTCCGACGCCACGCTGCCGCCCATCGGATACACCTTCCGGGAGTATCTGGCGCAGTTCCCCGAGCAGATCGTGCCCGCGGAGTACGAGGCGGCTCGCGAGTGGTGGGCGCGCAAGGCTCCGACTCTGCCCGAAACCCCTACCCTGCCTACCATTCCCGAGGCACAACGCGCCGACCCGCTGCGGAGCGTGCGCTACCACCACCAGTTGAACGCGACCCAGAAGGACCGTCTCTACTCCGTCGCCTACGACAACGGTGTCACTCCCGCAGTCACTTTCGCGGCGGTGTTCGGCGAGGTCATCGCGCGGTGGTCCACGCACCAGCGATTCCTGCTCAACGTTCCCCTGTTCAATCGGGAGCCGCTGCACGACAACATCGATCAGGTGGTCGGTGACTTCACCAACTCGGTGCTGATCGACAGCGACGCGAGCGAGACCGAGTCGATGGTCGACCGTGCCCGTCGCCTGCAGAAGGAATTGCACAACTGCGCCGCCCACGCCACCTACGAGGGCCTCGACGTCCTCCGCGACCTGGGCCGGATTCGCGGCTCCGCGGTCACACCGTCGCTGGTCTTCACCTCAGGCCTCGGCTTCGGCGAGTTGTTCTCCGACCGTGTTCGACGTCTGTTCGGCGAGCCCGTGTGGATTCTGTCGCAGGGCCCGCAGGTCGATCTCGACGCACAGGTTGTCGAACTCGACGGTGGCCTGCTGGTCAACTGGGATGTCCGTCGCGACGCACTTCCCGAGGGCGTCATGGAGTCGATGTTCGCCGAATTCCAGCGCATCCTCGACGATTTGGTGGCGCCGGATTCCGACTGGAACCAGCTGCTGGCGATCGAACTCCCCGATGGCCAGCGGACCACACGGGATCGCGTGCAGTCGACCGAGGCCACCTCGACCCCGCGCAGCCTGCACGGCGCGTTCTTCGATCACGCTGCCCGCGCTGCCGAGCGCACCGCGCTGGTGACCGCGCAGGGCCAGGAGCTGAGCTACGGCGACGTCGCCGGTCAGGCACTCTCGGTGGCCCGCTCACTGACGGACGCCGGCGTCGGAGCAGGCGACACCGTCGCACTGATCCTCCCCAAGGGACACCGTCAGGTGATCGGCGTGCTCGGTGTGCTGGCGGCCGGCGCGACATACCTGCCGATCGCGCTCGATCAGCCGTCCGCTCGCCGCGACCAGATCCTTTCCCGCGGTGCGGTGACGGCCGTGATCTGCGACGCCGCAGGTGATCTGCCCGCAGGGGTCGCAGTCCTCGGCTTCGACGAGGCAACCTCGGGGCCGCGCGCCGACGCCGCGATCGTCGCCGGACCCGACGAACTGGCCTACGTGCTGTTCACCTCGGGTTCCACCGGTGAGCCCAAGGGTGTCGAGGTGAGCCACCGCGCGGCGGCCAACACCGTCGACGCCATCGCCGCCGAGTTCGGCCTCACCGCCGACGATCGCACGATCGGACTGTCGGCGTTGGAGTTCGACCTGTCGGTGTTCGACATCTTCAGCCCGCTGTCCCTCGGTGGCGCGCTGGTGTGCATCGCGTCGGAGGAGACGCGCGACGCCGATTCGTGGGCAGCAGCCATTGCCGCGCACAAGGTCTCGGTTCTCAACGCCGCGCCGGGCCTCATCGGGATGCTGCTGGACGCCGCGAGCGCCGAGCAGTTGCAGTCTCTGCGCGTGATCATCACCGGCGGCGACCGGGTGGATGCCGATCTCGCCCGTCGGGCCCGGTCCGCGGTTTCCGGACTGCGCTTCGCCGGACTCGGCGGAACCACCGAGACCGCCATCCATTCCACGGTTTACGAGGTCGGCGACGACTTCCCCGCCGACTGGACCACGGTTCCCTACGGCCGCCCGATGGGTGGCGTCGCATGCCGCGTCGTCAACGAGCGCGGCGAGGATGCACCCGACTGGGTCACCGGTGAATTGTGGATCGGCGGAACGAGTGTCGCGGACGGCTACCGGGGTGACCCGGACCGCACCGCCGACCGGTTCGTGACGGTCGACGACCTCCGCTGGTACCGCACCGGCGATCTCGCCCGCTACCTGCCGGACGGCACCATCCAGTTCCTCGGCCGAGCCGACCACCAGGTGAAGATCCGCGGGTACCGCGTGGAACTCGGCGAGGTCGAGGCCGCCGCGCGCACCCTGCCGGGTGTCGGCGAGGCAGTCGCAGCCGTCGTCGCCGGCCGCCTGAGCCTCGCCATCACCGCGCCGTCCTCGGGCGCTGTCGCAGACGAGGATGCGGTGACCGCAGGGCTGCGGGATCTGCTGCCGGACTACATGGTTCCGGCCATCGTCCACGTTCTCGATCAGGCCCCGCTGACCACCAACGGCAAGCTCGACCGCAAGGCCATCCGGGCGCTGCTCGAGCGTGAGGTCGCCGGCGTGAATCCCGACGGATACGTCGCGCCGGCGAATGCCGTGGAAGCTGCGGTCGCCTACATCGCCGAACAGGTCCTCGGGGTGCAGGAACTCGGTGTCACCACCGACTTCTTCGACGCCGGAGCCAACTCGATCCTGGCCACCTCGTTCGTGGCGAACGTCCGCGGCCTCCTCGCGGTCGAGGGCGTCGGCATCACGGCCGTGTTCAGTGCACGCACCGTGCGCGGATTCGCCGAATTGCTCGCCGGCCGGGAGCAGGTGCCCGGTCAGCTCGATCAGGTTGCGCGAATCCTGCTGGAAGTCACCGGTATTCCGGTCCCCGAAGACTCGGCCGAGTTGGCGGGGGTTGCCGACTGATGCCGTCTTTGGAAGAACTCCAGGCGCTCATGCGCTCCCGGCTCACCGCCGTCGGCATCAGTGTCGACGGCGGGGTGCCGACCCGGCGCAATCACGACCGGGCCGCGCAGTCCTTCAGTCAGCGCATCGTCTGGGCCCACCAGCAGCGCGTTCCCGACAGCACCGCCAACAACATCTGTCTCGCGTTCACCTTCACCGGTGTGGTCGACGAGACGGCTCTGCGTCGGGCGCTGCTCGGCGTCGTCGAACGTCACGAGATCCTGCGGACCACGTATCACACCGATGACGACGGCTCGTACTATCAGCTGATCCACACCGATCTCCCGATCCGGGTGCAGACGCTCGATCTCGACGACGCACCGGCGTCCACGGAACGGCTGAGCGAACTCATCGCCGAGGCCGCGACGGAACCCTTTGACCTGGCCGGCGAGTCGTCGATCCGGCTGACCTTTGTTCGGCTGACCGCCGACGCCGACGGGCAACCTCGGTTGGCGGTGGTGATCGCGATGCAGCACATCATCTGGGATGGGATGACCTTGCCCGCGATGGCTCGCGACGTCGAGCGGTTCTACGCCCAAGCGATCGCCAACCCCGATGGGGCACTTGAAATCCCACCACTGTCCCCACAGGTGGCCGACTTCGCCGAATGGGAACAGGACCGGTTTGCAGCCGACGACCACGCCAGCGACACCGCGTTCTGGGAAGACCAGTTCCGCGACATCAGCACCACTGTGCTCCCCTACGACCGTCGTCCCGAGAGTGTGTCCGAGCGCAGCGCCCGCATGGACCGGCAGCTGAGCGATCACGCGGAATCCGTTCTGCGATCGCTGAGTTCGGAACTACGAGTGCCACCCTTCTCGGTGTTCCTGGCCGTGTACTACCTGGCATTGCGCCGGATCACCGGACAGCGTGACATCTTGATCGGAACCACCGTCGCCAACCGCGAGGAAGTCGGCATGGAGGCGCTGATCGGCAATTTCAGCAACTCGATCGCGCTGCGAATCGGCACCGACGGTGCCGCTTTCGCGGATCTGGTCGCCGACGTCCGCGCCGTCACGGACTCGGCCTTCGGTCACCGCACCTTCCCGTTCGAACATCTGGTGGAGGTTGCCCGCCGGATCACCGGCGATCCGCAGGCGCAGCCGTTCGACACCCTGGTGCTCTTCATCGACCAGGAGTTGCAAGGTCCGCAACTCCCGGGAGTGTCGTCGACGTGGGAGCTTGCCCACAAAGGTCGCGCGCTGCTGCCGCTCGCGGTGGAGACGTTCATGCATGCCGACCGCACCGAGGTCCAGATCTCCTACCAGATCGACCTTTTCGAGCCCAGCACGGTGGAGCGAATCCACGACAACATCGAGCAGGTGCTCTCCGACGCGACCGCCGATCGCCCCCTATCCGATCTCCTGCCCGCCGACCTCGTGACGTCCGGTGGTGTGCAGGTGTGACCGAACCGATCGTGACCGGCGAGATCGAGGTCATCCGCGATGCCCACGGCATCCCACACATCAAGGCGACCAGCGCATACGGCGCGCTGTACGGTCAGGGCTACGTCACCGGCGTCGACCGCGCTTGGCAGGTCGAGTTCCTGCGTCTGCGCGGCGAGGGACGCACAGCCGAGGTCTTGGGTCCCGACGCCCTCGGCTGGGACGAGTTCGTCCGCCGCGCCCAGGTCGACCGCGTAGCCCGACGGATCTACGAGGCGTCGTCCCCGCGCACGCAAGACCTCCTGCGCGCTTACGCCGAAGGCGTCAGCGCCGGCTTGCTGCACGAGGACACGACGTCGATCGAGCTCACCGAGTTGGGGCATCGACCCACACCATGGCATCCGTGGTCGCCGATCTCGGTGTTCATCGTGCAGCACATCATGTTCGGACGGTTCACCACCAAACTCTTCCGCCTCCACGCCTGCCGGGCGCTCGGCTCGGTCGCGCTGGACTTCTTCGACAGCGAGGGTTTGGACAAGTCGGATCTGCACGTACCCGAGCATCCGTCCGACGACTTCATCGCCGACATGCTCGACCTGGTGTCCGATCGACCCGCGGAGGCGGTCGGGGGTGACGTCTTCCCCCTCGACGACGCCATCATCGGCAGCAACGCGTGGGGAGTCGCCGGCAGTCGCACCGCCGACGGTTCTCCGCTCATTGCCGGTGATCCCCACCGGTTCGTCGAGATCCCCGGGATCTACCAGCAATGCCACCTCAGCTGTCCCGAGTTCGACGTCGTCGGATTCGCATTCGCCGGGGTTCCCGGTGTCCCACATTTCGCGCACACCCGCAGTGCTGCTTGGGGAATCACCAACGCGATGGCCGACTATCAGGACGTCTTTGTCGAGCAACTCGGCCGCGACGGCGCACACGTCGTGGCACGGACATCGGAAGGCACCGAGCCGGTGTCGAGCCGCACGGAACAGATCTCGGTCCGCGATGGTGACCCGGTGGACGTCGAGGTCATCGAAACCCGCAACGGCTCGGTTCTTTTCGGTGGCGCCGACACGCAATGGGCCATCAGCCTGCGCACGCCGATGATGAGTGACGCCGAGGCCACCTTCGACGCAGTGGTCGACCTGCTGTTCGCCCAGACCGTCGCCGACGTCGAAGAGGCACTGACCAGTTGGGTGGAGCCCGCGAATCGCATCGTCATCGCGGACACGAGTGGACGACTGACCAACCACGCCGTGGGGATGGTTCCGCAGCGCGCTCCGGAGAACTACTGGCTTCCGGTTCCCGGTTGGGACGAGCGGTACCGATGGACCGGATACGCACCGGCCTCGGTCACCCTGTCCTCGGTTGCGGGAGAGGACTTCACGGGCGAGGTGACCGACGTGTCCGTCATCGCCAACCAACGCATCGACAGCACACCGCCTCTGCAAGCCCTCACCACAGAATGCGCCTCGCCGGCACGGGCCGACCGGATCGGCTCTCTGTTGGCGGACTCACCTGTTGTGTCGGCAGAGGATTGCCGACGCATCCAGGGCGATGTCGACAACCGATCGGCTGGCGTCGTCCTAGACCTGCTCACGCCGCTGACCGGCCTGACTGCGGCCGCCGAGGATCTTCGACGCCGAATCCTCGGCTGGGACAGCGCGATGCACGCCGACAGTGTGGAGGCATACCTGTTCGCCGAGATCCGCACCCGGCTGGTTTCGGCGATCGCCGCCACCCCCGCTCTCGCCGGTCTCGCAGCGCCGCATCCCTTCCCGCGCTGGCTGGACCCATGGTTCTTCGCCGCGACACGCATCGGTGCGGGCTTCTCGTCGGTGGTCGAGCTCTCCGACGCCGTCGGTGTGGACATTCACACACTCGCTTCCGAGGTACTGGAATCGGTGGCCGCCGATACTGCTGCAGCAGAGAGAATTCCGACGTGGGGCGAGGTTCACGTCCTCATCCCGTTCCACCTCTTGGACTTTGCCGGCGTGACCGCCAACCACCCCGAACTGTCCCCACGGGTACGACCGGAGCCACTGCCCCTCGGTGGCGACGCCGAGTGCGTGTTCGCCAACGCCAGCGCGGTCGGATTCGCACACGTGTGCCGTCAGGGACCTGTGGCCCGCTACATATGGGATGTCGCAGACCGCGACGCCGACCAGTGGATCGTCCCGTCCGGAGCCGCCGGGGACGCGCAATCACCGCACTTCTCCGATCAGGGGCCGCTGTGGGCCCGTGGCGAGCTGATCAGCGTCGTCAGTGATTGGTCAGCGCTCCGCGAGGAGGCAACAACCCGGGAGGTAGTGCGTCCCGCCCTCCCCGAGACCAACGTAGTTCTATCCCAAGGAGAATCGTGAACATCCTGAGCGACGCGCAGCGTGAACTCATGCGAAAGAGGCTTGCCGACGCCGGAATCGCCGCCGACGAAGCAGCTCTCGGCACCACGACACCGGAAGCCACACCGCTCCCGACGGACGGCACTCTCGCCACCGCCGAACGGCGTATGTGGAAGATCTACGAACTCGAACCCGGTTCGGACGCCCACAACTTCGCGGTGCTTCTCGAGTTCGGTCCCACATACTCGATCGACACGGTCGTCGCCTCGATGCAACGCCTCGTCGACACCTCGTCGGTGCTCGGTTCGGTCATCGAGGTCGGCGACGACGGCGCCCCGCGCCGCAAGGCGACCACCTGGGAAGGGCGCTGGGTTGTTCCCGGCGAGATCTGGGAGTGGGGCACCACCGACGCGACCTCGAGTCAGACGCAACGTCCGCAGACACGAGACGCCGTTCTCGCCGCTGCCGCCGAGCTCGCCAAACAGCCGTTCGACCTGCGTCGCGAGGCACCCGGCCGCGCACGGATCTACAAGCACGACAACGGGTTGTCGATGATTCTCGTTCTGCACCACCTCGCCGGCGACGAGACCATCCTCCCGCCGGTTATCGGCATTCTCGTGTCCGACGATCCCGAAGCCGGACTCCCGCCGGCGCCCGCCGGCGATCCGTCGGCGCGACCGGAGTCCCTGGTCGGCGCTGCCGTCGACCATGCACGCGCAACCTGGGCCGCCGAGGGTATCCGTTACCCGATCTCCGGCGCGCTGCCGCAGACGAGTCCCGAGGACAGCTGGTTCTCGGTGCTCGGCGAGGGTCCGGGCCGGTTGATCAGCCAGCCGATCGACAGCGACGACGTTGCGGCACTCGAGCGGTTCGCGCGGGAGACGGGCGCGACATCGAACGCGATGCTCATCGTGGTGTGCGCACTGACCGTCTTCGCGCTGACCGATGCGTCGGACTTCAATCTTCTTGTCCCAGCCGATAACCGGCGGCCGGAGGAGACGATCGATCGCGTCGGGTACAGCGGCAACGTGGTGCCGATGCGCTTCACCTTCGACCCGACCACCCGCGCCGACGAGGCGGTACGCGCCGCGGTCTCGACCGTGTACTCCGCGATGGAGTACTCGTCTGTCGACTACGGCACGATCCTCACCGCGCTGCGCAACAGTGGCGGCCGCTTCCCGGTCGCCGAGGTGATGGCCCTGGCCAAGAACGCCCCGCTGCGCGGTGTCCCCACCCCAGACGGCGCCGAAGTGAGCTGCGAGACGATCTTCAAGGACATCGTGCACTATCCCCTGTCTTTGGCCTTCGAGACCGGCGAGAACGACGATGTGCACCTCGAAATCGAGTACCGCACCGACGTCCTCGGCGAGGACGTCGCACGACGCGCCGCTCAGGTCGCCTCCGCACTCGTCGCCGACCTTCCGAAGAAGTCGCACCTGTCACTGCGAGATCTGTTGACACAGAGTGCGAATGTCAGTGTTGTTCAGGCTGCCGCACGGCAGTAGCAAAGGAGTTACACATGTCCGATTCGATTCACGAGGCGCTGCAGAGCATCCTCGAAGAAGACCTCGACCTCTCGCTCGGTGATGTCACCGAGTCGTCCCTGCTCATCGACGATCTCGGCCTGGACTCGGTGGCGTTCGCCATTGGTGTCGTGGCCATCGAAGAACGTCTCGACGTCGCATTGACCGAGCGTGAGATCTACGAATGCAAAACGGTCGGCGATCTCGAGAACGCGATCCGCGCCAAGATGGGCAGCACGACGATGAGCGGTGCGTCACAATGAGTTCGGCAACAGTTCGTCCCGCTCGCTCCGCTCCCGGCGCCGTTGTCTCCACCGCCCCGGCCGTGACCGACTTCGGTCCGACCGACTTCACCTACCTGCACACCGACACCGATAGTCGCCACGGACACTGGGCGATGGCGCTCGAATTCGAGCCCGGCGACCCGGCGTTGACGCTCGACGCAGTGCGAGCCCGCGTGCGCGAGCGTGTCTCGCTGTTCGATCTGTTCCGGATCGGTGTGCGCGAGGGTCGCGAGCTCGAGCCGGAGATCGTCCTGCACGACGACGTCGATGTCGATCGGCACGTCACCGAGGATCGGTTCACCGACCGCGGCGATCTGTACCGACGGATCGCGGCTCTGCTCGAACAGCCTCTGCCACGGCCGGATCCGTTCTGGAGCGTCACGCTTCTGACCTCGTCGGAGACCGGGGATCAGGTGATCCTGCTGAAGGTCCACCACAGTCTCTCCGACGGGATCGCCGGTGCGGCCTTTGCCGGACTGCTGGCCGATGTCAAGGACGGGGACTTCTCCGAGTTCGAGCGTTTCGCCACGAGCCCGCGCTTCCGCACGGGGCCGATCGATCCGGACCTCTTGCACTCCTCCCGCGTCGCCTTCGAGAAGCAGTGGATGGACGGCGAGGCCGGCCGCGACTGGCCTGCACTGACAGAATCCGGGAAGCGGGAGATCGCGCTGTATCGCGCGTCGACCCGCACGCTGCGTCGGGCCGCCAAGGCGCACGATGCGTCGGTGCACGAGTTCCTCCTCGGCGCGATCGCCAAAACCCTGAGCGTCGCGGCGCCGAATGGCGAAGGGCCGCAATCCGAGAGCATCCGGGTCACACTCCCGGTCACGCTCGACCAGTCCTTCCGGCACACCGGCAACGCGGTCGCGATCTCGCTGCTCAACCTGCTCGGTTCGGAGTCCGACCTGAATCGTCACATCGATCGGGCGCGTGCCGAACTCGCGATCGTCGAATCGTCGCGTATGGAGTTGGCGCTGGTCGCCAACGATCAGGAACCGGCTCCGCCATGGGCGGAGATGCGGGAGATCGTCGCCGCGTCGATGGACCGCATGAGTCCCGACATCCACATCGGCATCAACCCCGGATTCACCCGGGTCCGGTCGGCTTTGGGGCGCAAGATCGCCGCCCTGACACCGCTGTCGCCGTTGGTCGGTTATTCGTTCTCGGTGACGTGCCTGATCCTTGGTGGCACAACCACCTTCGGTATTGTCGCCGATCCCGCGGCGCTGCCGGGTTACGCGGCACGCTTCATCGAAGCGTTCGACGCGGTCATAGCGGAGGCAACACCCGCGCAGTGAGTCTTGCTGCATCGAGATCTGTCCACAACGTCGGGGATTGAGGAAAGTGCATGCCCACAAGTAGAAATCGTCCCAGATCACGCACCCGGACGCTCACACCGATCGCGGCCCTGTTGGCCGCGTTGCTGGCTGCCGGACTGTTCGCGGGATGCAGTGCGCCGGAGGAGAACGACACGCCGGCCAGCGTCTCGCCGGTCACCATCGCCGACCTGCCGGGTCAGAAGCCGGTGGTGATTCCCGCTGTGCCGCAACGGATCGTGGCCGTCGGCACGCAATGGATCGACACCGTACTCGCCTTCGGCGTGACGCCGGTCGGCTATCTGACCGGGCAGACCGGTCCGGCGCAGAAGGCGCCCTGGACCGGCGACAAGCTGAACTCGTCGACGGCGATCACCTCGCCGACCGACCCGAGCGCGCAGATCACCCAGATCGCCAAGCTCAACCCCGATCTGATCCTGGTCCCGTCGTACGCCCCGGCCGCGCTGCGCGACCAGTTGGCGGCGTTGGCGCCGACCATCGGCGCGGTCAGTGCCTCGTCGGTGGACCCGTGGGACAAGCTCGTGACCGTGCTCGGCACCGCGCTGCGGGAACCGGAGAAGGCCACCGAGCTCATCAACGGAGTCAACGAGAAGTACTCGTCGGTCAAGACGGCCAACCCGGGGCTGGCCGACAAGACGTACTCGCTTTCGTTCATGTACACGCCGACACAGATCTCGGTTCTCGGCGACCCCAATGACGGTGCGGGACAGATCTTTACCAGCATCGGACTGAAGGTTTCGCCGACGGTGGCGGCCGAGCGCGCTCGCCAGGGCAACGCACCTCGGTTCACCATCGGGCTCGAGAACGTACCCGTCCTCGACGCGAACCTGGTGCTGGCAACCGGTGCGACACCACAGCTCGACCAGCAGTTCCGCAGTCTGCCAGGCTATTCGAACCTCGCTGGAGTGAAGGCCGGCGCCGCGCCGGCGCTCACCTCCGACGAGATCAACGCGCTCAACACGCCGAGCGTCCTGTCGATCCCGTGGGTCCTCGACCGCCTGAACCCGGCCCTGGCCGCGACGGCGAAGCAGAGCTGAACTTCAACACTCAAGGGCGGGGCCGCAATTGCGGTCCCGCCCTTGTGTGTTGCAGCTGCGAGCGCAGATCCCTTCCGGCTCAGCCGAAGGACTTCCCCTCGATCCAGTAGGCCATACCCTTGACGGCCTTCTTACCCAAGTTGAAATCGTTCTTGAAGGCTGCAGTCACAGCCCGTGTACTCGCCGAATCGAGTGCGACCCAACCGAAATGGCCACTCGCGTCAAAGGCGGCCGCCTTCACCGTCTCGACCAGGGCTGCCCCAGAACGCTCGCGGGCGATCCAGTGCACGGTGTCCTGAGCGCGCGATCGCAGCGGCAAATCTTTGTCGGACTCATGCTGGTATTCAAACCAGATGGTGGCCGGCGTTTCCGGCGCCGACGACGCCGAGATCGCGTCGAGAATCGAGTTGATCGCGGCCATCGACGCCGTGTCGCCCGCGATCAGGAATCCCTTCGCGGGCGGGTCGGGCATCTCGAACTTCGACCCCATCACCGTCGCATTGATCGTGTCGCCGGGTTGTGCCTGCTGCGCCCAGCGTGCCGACGCGCCGTCGTGGATGGCGAACTCGATGTGAAAAGTGTCCGACGCCGGATCGGGGTCGACCAGCGTGTAGCCACGCTGATGCAACTTGCCGTTGTCCTCGAACCACATTCGCACCCACATCGTCGGGTGTTGCTTGACCTCCGTCAGCAATCCGCCACCGGTGAATCCGAGGCGCACGTAGTGATCGGTGACGGTTTCCGTGCTGGTCACGGTGAACGCGAAGTCGTCGGCACGCAGCAGTTTGAGCACGGCACCTTGCCAGCCACGCCCCTTGGTGGACACCTCTGTCATCATCAGCCTCCCGTCGACAGCAGTTTCGAAATTAGCCTACCCTAACTTGCATTCGACTTCGGTGGCCACCGTCGACCCCGATCCGCCGCCACAAAAGTAGGGGAGGAATCTTCTTCCCCTACCCTTGGAGTCCTCCCCCAGAGAATTCTCGCGGACGACCATGAACCCCGGGGAAGAAGTTCTTCCCCTAGATTTTTCGGGTACGACGCTGACGGATTTGCCCTGGTCAGGAGACCGACTGCTGCACTCGTCGGATCAGGCCGGCGCAAGCGCGACGATCCCCGGATGGGCGTCGACGTAGTGCTTGGTGAACGAACACACCGGCCGCAACCGCGCGTTCTGGTCGCGGACGTATCCGATGACGCACCGCGTCAGCCGGGTCCCGAGACCATGACCGGAATACTCGTCGTAGAGGACGGTGTGCAGCACCGTGACCGTCGTCTGACCGTCGGTCGTCTCGGTCGAATAGCCGAGCACGCCGACAAGGTCGCCGGCCACCCACAACTCGAATCGATCCCGTTCGGGATTGTGCACGACCTGTGAGATCTGCTGGAGAATCGCCTGCGCGGACTGCGGCGGCGGTTGCCGATGTTTCCTGTTCAACGGATTCCCTCCCGGAAATGCTCAGACGACTACGCGTGGACCACGGCGCGTGCGCCTGATTCCCCAGCCAGGCGCCTCACGTCACTACTGTGATTCGGGTCACACAGTACCTTACGGGACCGTAGCCATGCCATGGCTACGGGGGCACAGCAAACAATCCTGTCCGGTCGGATAGGGCGTAGAGTGTCGGGCGATGCGTTCGCATCGCTGGGGTTGACTCACAGCCACAACTCAACATCGCGGGGGCTCTCACGACACCGAGGGCTGAGATGGCGACGGGCGGTCGCCGACCGCCTGAACCTGTCCGGGTAATGCCGGCGTAGGGAGACATCTCATGGGCACTCGTATACCCACATCCGGTTCGCGCACCGACATCACCGTCGACGCCGACCTGCTGACCACCGGCCCGATCGAGGGCAGCACCAAGCACTACCGCACACTCGACCATCTGCGTGTTCCGCATCGGCGCATCCACCTGACGAACGGCGAACACCTCGACGTCTACGACACCTCCGGGCCGTACACCGATTCGACGGCGCACATCGACGTCCAAGCCGGCCTGCCGCCCATCCGCGACGCGTGGCAGCGACCCGACCCCATCGACGGCGCCGCCACCCAGCTCGCGTGGGCACGCGCGGGGATCATCACCGACGAGATGCGCTATATCGCCGCTCGCGAGGGCGTCGACGCCGAGTTGGTCCGCAGCGAGGTCGCGATTGGCCGTGCGGTGATCCCGGTGAATCATCGGCACCCGGAATCGGAACCGATGATCATCGGCAAGGCGTTCGCGGTGAAGGTCAACGCCAACATCGGCAACTCCGCGGTCACCAGTTCCATCGCCGAGGAAGTGGAGAAAATGGTGTGGGCCACGCGCTGGGGGGCCGACACCATCATGGATCTGTCCACCGGCAAGGACATCCACATGACGCGCGAATGGATCCTGCGCAACTCGCCCGTCCCGGTGGGCACGGTGCCGATCTATCAGGCTTTGGAGAAGGTGAACGGCGATCCCACCAAACTGACGTGGGAGATCTACCGCGACACGGTGATCGAGCAGGCCGAGCAGGGCGTCGACTACATGACGGTGCATGCCGGGGTGCTGCTCCGATACGTCCCGCTGACGGCCCGACGGGTCACCGGCATCGTCTCCCGAGGCGGGTCGATCATGGCCGCGTGGTGCCTTGCCCATCATCAGGAGTCGTTCCTGTACACGCACTTTGACGAGCTGTGCAAGATCTTCGCGCGCTACGACATCACCTTCTCGCTCGGCGACGGCCTGCGTCCGGGTTCGATCGCCGATGCCAACGACGAGGCGCAGTTCGCCGAACTCCGAACGCTCGGCGAGCTCACGAAGATCGCGAAATCCCATGGCGTGCAGGTGATGATCGAAGGTCCGGGCCACGTCCCGATGCACAAGATCGCCGAGAACGTGCGGCTCGAGGAAGAGCTCTGCGAGGAGGCGCCGTTCTACACCCTCGGCCCGCTCGCGACCGACATCGCACCAGCCTACGACCACATCACCTCGGCGATCGGCGCCGCGATGATCGCCCAGGCGGGCACCGCCATGCTCTGCTACGTCACGCCGAAAGAACACCTCGGGCTGCCCAACCGCGACGACGTGAAGGTCGGTGTGATCACCTACAAGATCGCCGCGCACTCTGCCGACCTCGCCAAGGGACTGCCGGGTGCACAGTCCCGCGACGACGCACTGTCCAAGGCGCGCTTCGAGTTCCGCTGGACCGACCAGTTCAACCTGGCCCTCGACCCGGACACCGCCCGCGAGTACCACGACGAGACACTGCCCGCCGAACCGGCCAAGACCGCCCACTTCTGTTCCATGTGCGGCCCCAAGTTCTGCTCGATGCGCATCTCCGCCGACGTGCGCGCCTATGCCGAGGAGAACAATCTCGTCACCGCCGAGGACATCGACCGCAAGATCGCGCAGGAGATGGCGGCCAAGTCGGCGGAGTTCGTCGAGGCCGGCAACCGCGTCTATCTACCCCTGGAGGCCACCACCACATGACGGACGTCCCGCTGTTACCCACCGCCGCAACGGGTTCCACCCCGATCCGGGTGATGACCATCGCCGGGTCGGACTCCGGTGGCGGCGCGGGCATCCAGGCCGACTTGCGCACCTTTGCACTACTCGGTCTTCATGCCTGTGTTGCGGTCACCGCGGTCACGGTGCAGAACTCGCTGGGTGTCAGCGGTTTCCAGGAGATCACTCCTGACGTGGTGGCCGCCCAGATGCGTTGCGTGATCGACGACATCGGCATTGGTGCGGCCAAGACCGGCATGCTGGCGTCGGCCCCGATCATCGACGCGGTAGCGGCGCAGTGCCGAGAGTCCGGTCTGGGCCGCGGCTCCGACGTACCGCTCGTCGTCGACCCGGTATGCGCTTCGATGCACGGCGACCCGCTTCTCGCCACCGAGGCCTTGGACACGTTGCGTGACACGCTGATTCCGCTGGCCACCGTGGTGACGCCCAACCTCGACGAGGTGCGGCTCATCACCGGAATCGACGTCGTCGACGATGCCACCCAACGCGATGCGGCCCGGGTTCTGCACGGCCTGGGTGCGCAGTGGGCATTGGTGAAGGGCGGACATCTGCGGAGTTCCGACCGCAGCACCGATCTGCTCTACGACGGCACCGAGTTCCACGAGTTCGACCACGTGCGCATCGACACCCCCCACGACCACGGCGCCGGCGACACCCTCGCCGCGGCCATCACAGCCGCACTCGCACACGGGTATTCGGTACCCGACGCGGTTGCCTTCGCCAAGAGTTGGGTATCGAAGGGTCTCGCTGCGGCGTACCCGCTGGGTGCCGGGCACGGTCCCGTCAACCCTCTGTGGCGCGTGAGCCGGCCGTAACGGCCACCGTCACCGATTACGGTGGCCGAATGAAGCTGTCACGCGCAGTACCCATTCTGACCGTCGACGATATCGCGGCCGCCACCACCGCCTACCGGCAGACCCTCGGCCTCGAGGTGCTGATGGACCATGGCTGGATCGTCACGCTCGGCTCCGGTGACGTCGCCCAGTTCAGTCTGATGACCGAAGATGCGACCGCGTCGTGCAATCCGGTCGCCTCCCTCCAGGTCGAGGACGTCGACGCCGCACACGCGGCCGCCGAGGCCGCCGGGCTCGAGATCGTCCACGCGTTGTGCGACGAGGAGTGGGGCGTTCGCCGATTCTTCTTCCGTGATCCGGCCGGAAACGTCGTCAACGTGCTCGAGCACCGGTGAGGCCGCCCTCCTACTTCTGCCAGCCGATGTCCTCGACCGGGCCGACGAAGAACTGCCCCGCACCGTAGTTCGCGAGTCCCTGCTTCACGGCCACCATGGTGGGCCCGTTGGTGAACGGAAGCATCGCGTACTGCGCGAAGGCGGTGCGCTCCACCTTGTTTCCCGCCGCGATCTGTTCTGCCGGATCGGCGATCTGCCCGACCCGTGCGATCTCGGCGTCCAACTGCGGCGAACCGGCACCACTCTTGTTGAAGGATGACTTCTCGCACCAGATCTGGCAGAAGTACGCCATTCCGAACGGATCACTGGACTGGAAGCCCATCAGGAAGATGTCGAATTCCTTGTTGGTGACGACCTTCGAGAAGTCCGACGACGGACGCTGGATCACGTTGAGGTCGACGCCGATGGTCTTGTACATCGCTTGCAAGGCCCGCACTTGGGCCTGCCCGGTGGGATCGTCGCCGAGCGTCGGCAAGGTCAGCGTCAGCCGCTGACCGTCCTTGGTCCGGGTGCCGTCGCCCCCGACCGTCCAACCCGCCCGGTCGAGAAGCTGTTTGGCCTGGTCGGCATTGAAGTCGACTACGCCGGAAAGGTTGTCCTCATAGCCTTTCTCGAAAGAGTAGAGCAACAACGAGCCGGGGAGTGGCTCCGAGTAATTGAGCCCGTTGAACTCGATCTTCGCCAGCGTCGCCCGGTCGGTGCCGCGCATGATCGCCTCACGAACTCGGACATCGGCGAGGATCGGCGAATCGGTGTTGATCACCATCAGGGATTGAGCCGGCGTGGCCGACGTCCGAATGTCGATGCCACTCATCGATTTCACCTGCGCCAAACGATCTTTGGTGCCCACTCCGGTGGCGTCGATCTCCCCGTTGCGGAAAGCATTGATCGAGGCCTGGGACTCCATCTGCCGGAACACCCGCTGATCGAGCTTCCCGGGATTGCCCCACCACTTGGGATTCCGTTGAAACACGACGGTGCCCTGATTGCGGTCGTAGGACGCGATCGTGTACGGCCCGGCGCCGAGTTCGGGATGGGGTTGCTGGAGATAGGCCTTGTTGTAGAAGTCCGGATTTGCGACCTTTGGGTGCAGAACATTGTTGAACAGCCCGTCGGGCCAGGCGTAGACACCCTTGAAGCGGACGACAACCTGGCGATCGTCGACTCCCCGGGTCACCGAGTCGATCTTGTCGTATCCGTCGGTCGAACTCGTGACGTAGCGGGCATCTCTACCGGAGTTGGCCTGCCAGGTCGTCACGAAGGAGCGGTAATCGAAGGGCGTGCCGTCGTTGTAGGACGCCTTGGGGTTCAGCGTGTAGGTCACCACGGTGTTGCCGTCGACCAGGGTCTTGTCCACCTTCGTCACGAAGTCGGTGTTGGGTCGATACTCGCCGTCGGGTGAGAAATACGCCAGGTTCGGGTTGTACCAACGCCACAACAACTGCGTGTAGGCCGTGCCGTCGGCTTGGAAGGTGTTCCACTGCGGTGAGACCTCCACAAGCGCAGTAGTGAGCGATCCACCCTCGCGGAGGTTGTCGCGCGGTTGTTCGTTGATCTGGGCGCCGGTCACCGAGATGGGAGCGCCGGTGTCGGAGTCACTCCCGCATGCCGACACCAGTGCCACACCCATGCACGCCGCGGCCAGCAGGACCAACAGCCGTGTCTTACCCAAGCCGCTCTTGCCCGAACCCCTCATACGCTGACCTCCATGAAATGACAGGACGCTGCGTGGTCGTCGGCGTCACCGATGACGCGCAGCTCCGGGTGATGGCTCCGGCACCGGGTTTGGCGCTCGTCGTCGAGTGTTGCATACAGCGGGCATCGCCCGGTGAAACTGCAGCCCACGATCTCGGCGGTGGGGCTCGGCTGCTCGCCGCTCAGCACGATCGGCGTGCGGGCGCGTTCGGCGGCCGGGTCGGGGATCGGCACCGCCGACAGCAACGCGCGCGTGTAGGGGTGGGCCGGGTTGTCGAAGACACGATCGGTGTCGCCGACCTCCACGAACTCGCCCAAGTACATCACCGCGACCCGGTCGGCCAAGTGCCGTACCACCGACAGATCGTGTGCGACAACGAGATAGGCAACATCACCGTCGGACTGCAATTGCCGGATCAGGTTGACGATGTCGGCCTGCACCGAGACGTCGAGCGCCGACAACGGCTCGTCGAGAATGATGAGTGACGGATCGGTCGCCAGCGCACGCGCGATGGCGAGTCGTTGACGCTGGCCACCCGAGAACGCGGCCGGGAAGCGATCCGAATGTACCGGGTCCAAGCCCACTCGTCGTAACAGTCCGGCCACTTTGGCCTCGGTGTCGGAACGTGAAGTGCCGAGTGCGCGTAATGGTTCGGCGACGATGTCGTAGGCGGTGAAACGCGGATCGAGAGCCTCGGAGGGGTCCTGGAACACGATCGAGACGTCTTGGCGAAGCGAGCGCGCCGCCCGCTTGCGGACCGACGCCGGATCCACCCCACCGATTCGCACCACGCCGGCAGGCTGCGCGAAGTCCATCACTTCAAGGAGCGTCGTCGACTTCCCGCTGCCAGACTCGCCGACGATGGCCATGCACTCGCCGGCGCGGATGTCGAAGCTCACGCCCTTGACCGCGCGCACCGTGCCGATCCGACGCTTGAGGAGACCACTGGTGAGCGGGAAGAACTTCCGCATCCCGACGACGTCGAGCACCACGGGTCGATCCTCACGTGGCACTGCGGATTCCGACGACGACACGTCTGATACGGGAAACACCGGCTCGCCGGAAACGGTGCCGGCCCCGGTGATCTCACCCGAGCGCACACACGCCGCGTCGTGGCCGTGTGCGGACATCTCCCGCAGCGGCGGCTCGCTGCTCCGGCAATCGTCGATGGCGATCGGGCACCGCGGCGCGAACATGCACTCGTCGAGCGGGTCGATCAGCACAGGCGGCGTACCGGGGATGGGGGTCAGCATCTCGACGCGGCGGTCCACGCGGGGCACCGCGCCGAGAAGCCCGATCGTGTAGGGCATCCGCGGCTCTTGGTAGAGCGTGTCGACGTCGGCGCGTTCGACCGGCCTGCCCGCGTACATCACCACGACGTCGTCGGCCGTGCCGGCCACCACCCCGAGGTCATGCGTGATGAGCAAGACCGCCGCACCGGTCTCGCGCTGCGCGGTCTTCAACAGGTCGAGGATCTGCGCCTGGATCGTGACGTCGAGCGCCGTGGTCGGTTCGTCGGCGATGATGACCGCCGGGTCGTTGGCCATCGCCATCGCGATCATGACGCGCTGTCGCATACCGCCGGAGAGCTCGTGCGGAAAAGCCTTGGCGCGCCTGGCCGGATCGGGAATACCGACCAGGTCGAGCAGTTCCACCGCGCGCGACCACGCCGGCTTCGACGCGATCCGCTGATGTGCCTGCAGAGCCTCGACGATCTGCGATCCGACGGTGAACACCGGCGTCAACGACGACAACGGATCCTGGAAGATCATCGAGATCTCCTGGCCTCGTATCGACGACATGTCCTTGTCGGACAGTCCGATCAGCTCCCGATCGCGCAGCCGTACCGATCCGTCGATGAGCGCTGTGTCAGGCAGCAGCCCGAGGACGGCCATCGCCGACACCGACTTCCCCGAGCCCGACTCGCCCACGATCGCCGTGGTTTTACCCGAACGCAGCTCATACGACAGCCCACGAACGGCCTCCACCCGACCGGCTTCGCTGCCGAAGGACACACGCAGGTCGCGCACCTTGAGCACCACGTCGCTCACCTCAGCACCCCCGACACCCACTCACGACGCGGCGCCCTTGGTGGACGTCGGATCGAAGGCGTCGCGCAGCCCGTCGGCGACCAGCGCCATCGAAATGGTCAGCAACGCAAGGGCTCCGGCGGGAAACCAGAACAACCACGGCGACGACTCGAGCGAACCGCTGCCCGACTGCAGCAGCGAGCCCAACGACACGTCGGGGATCTTGACGCCGAAACCGAGGAACGACAGTCCGGTCTCGGTGAGCACCGTCGCGACCACCCCGAGCGCGAGATTCAGGACGAGTAGCGACGCCATGTTCGGCAGGATATGTCGGACGATGATCACGAGCGCGGGCACGCCGAGGTACCTGGCCGCGGTGACGTAGTCGAGTTCGCGTAGCGACAACGCCATCGAATGGATCACCCGGGCCAGCATCATCCAACCGAACGCGATCAGCACCACCACAAGCCATCGCCAATCGCCACCGGTGCTGGTGGACACCAACGCCAGAATCAAGAACGACGGCACCACAAGCAGGATGTAGATGGCGCCCAGGATGATCCGCTGCGCCCATCCCCCGAAGTACGCCGACAGCCCACCGAGCAGTGCGGCGATCACCGCGGTCCCGACCGACACACAGATCGCGATGGTCAACGACCGCTGCAGACCGTGGACCACCTGCGCGTACAGGTCATTGCCCGCGTTGGTGGTCCCGAACCAATGCTCCGGCGACGGCGGCAACGCGATCGCAAAGAAGTCGACGTCGGTGTAGGAGTACTTGGCCACCAACCCACCGAACATCGCGAACAAGACGAGCAGCACGAAGATCACCAGGCCGACCATCGCCGACCGGTTTCGCATGAACCGCTTGGCGAGAATCTTGGTGCGACCCGACCGACGATGCGCGATCGGGGCAGTGGAGTTGTCGCTTTCGGCGATCAGTCCGCCGCTCTCGCCCATGATCGGCACCGACGCGGCGTCGTGGCCGCCCGATCGGGTGCGATTCGGTTCCTGCGGAAGGCTCGACATGTCAGCTCACCCGCACTCGAGGGTCGAGATACACGACGGCGATGTCGGCCAGGATTGCGCCGACCGCCGTCGCCGCGGCACCGAACGCGGCCACCGCCACCACTCCGTTGATGTCGCTGGTGTTGATCGAGCTGACAAAATAGCGGCCCATGCCTTCCCAGGCGAAGATGGTCTCGGTCAAGACCGCGCCGGTGAAGACCGCCGGGATCGCGAACGCGATGCCGACCGCGACCGGGATGATCGCGGTCCGCAACGCGTGCTTGCGAACCGCTTGTCCCCGCGTCAGCCCCTTGGCGCGTGCGGTACGGACGTAGTCGGAGTTGATGGTGTCGAGCAGTAGCGACCGCTGCAGCAGGTGCAGGCCCGCATAGCCGCCGATCACCAAGGTCAGCGTCGGCAAGATCAAATGCTGGGCGCGATCGCCGGCGACCGCCCAGAACCCGCTGATTCCCAGACTCTCCGACCCCGACACATAGACGACGGTGTTACCGAGTGCCTGATTGACTGTGATTCCCAGCAGCACGATGCCGAGGCCGAGGACCGGCACCGGCAGGTTGATGGACGCGAGGGACACGAACTGCCAGGCACGGTCGGACAGCTTGTACTGCCGCAGCGCCGTGTAGACGCCGACCGCGATCCCCAACAGCGTCGAGATGATCGTGGCAGCTGCCAGCAACTGCACCGACGACATCATCCGGAAGCTGATCTGCTCGTTGACGCTCAACCCGAGGGGCGTCTTTCCCCAGTCCCAGTGGAAGAGAACTCCACTCAGCCACGTCCACCAGCGCTCGAGTATCGGCGTCTTGTCGTTGAGGTTGTACGAGTTCAGCGTTGCGTCGACCAAGGGCTCGGGCAGCGGCGGCCGGCGCGCGGCGTAGTTCGATCGCGGGTCGAGCATCGCGTTGGCCAGGAAATACGTCAGATTCGTGGCCACGAACACCAGCAAGGCCCACACCGCGATGCGCTTGCTCAGGTACGCGATCACATCCGCTCCACATTGATCATCGGTGGGTGCCGACTCGATCGACCCCCGGGCTGAGAGTCATTGTGTCAGTGCGACGGCGGTTGCGCCCTGTTTCATCCACCGGTGCCATAGGGCGACGATAATCGGCTGTCATGGACTGGACTTACTTGATGGACATGGACGGTGTGCTGGTTCGTGAGGAACACCTGATCCCCGGCGCCGACACCTTCCTCGCCGAACTGCGATCCGCCGGCACCCCGTTCACCGTGCTCACCAACAACTCGATCCGCACACCACGTGATCTACGCGCCCGGCTTCTGCGCTCCGGTCTCGACATTCCCGAGGAGTCGATCTGGACGTCGGCCCTGGCCACGGCCCGGTTCTTGGAATCACAACGACCGGAAGGGACGGCGTACGTGGTCGGCGAATCGGGGCTGACGACCGCGCTGCACGAGATCGGCTACGTCATCACCGACTCCGACCCCGACTACGTGGTGCTCGGCGAGACGCGCACCTACTCGTTCGAGGCGATCACCACGGCCATCCGGCTGGTCGAACGCGGCGCCCGGTTCATCGCGACCAATCCCGACGCGACCGGGCCGTCGACGAGTGGGTCGCTGCCCGCAACCGGTGCGGTCGCCGCGTTGATCACCCGGGCGACCGGCCGCGAACCCTACTACGTCGGGAAGCCCAATCCGTTGATGATGCGGACCGCGATGCGACGCATGGGCGCCCACTCCGAGCATTCGCTGATGATCGGCGACCGCATGGACACCGACGTCATCTCCGGCATGGAAGCCGGCATGCAGACGATCCTGGTGTTGTCCGGAATCTCCACGGCCGCGTCGGTGGAGATGTACCCGTACCGTCCGACGATGGTCATCGAATCCGTCGCCGACCTCGTCGGGCGTACGCAGGATCCGTTCCCGGCGCCACCGACCTGGTGAGAATCCGCCACTCTTGATCCGAAGAGTTAAGCGACCACCGCGCTGACCTGGGGAGACGCAGTCTGCCGCGCGGAGGCGGTCCAGACGCTCTGTGTCCTGTTGGAGAATCTGTGTGCTGCAGCACACAGTTGGGCCGATTCGGCACAGGGTGTGGTCTGAGGGCACCCCGGGGCGCATCACCGGCCAGGTCGGGTGCGGCCTGGGTTTGTGTTTGGTCACGTCCCGCGTCGAGCTGTGAGAACTCGAGTTGAGTTGGAGAATGCGATTGCTGCAGCACTCGCATTCTCCAATTCGGCTCTGGTTGTCGCGGTGCCGGCCGCGCGGAAGCTCCCCAGCCGCATGGGCGGCAACGTTCGTCCCGCCTCCACGATCGCCGACGAGGTCGGCGGGTGGGTCGCTGATCCGGACGAGCTCGTTGCCCCGCGCTTTGAGCTGAATAAACGGATCTGCCCGAAGCGCCCCGCCCGCTGGCTAGGTGCGAGCTTGCTCGCCTCGAAGGGCGTGGTGAGACAACGATGTCATCTCGCCGGGGGCTAATGGCTCGCAGGCTCGCACCTAGCCAGCGGAGGGCAGGCTCGCATGCCAGCCAACGGAGGGCGAAGCAAAGGCGCCCACACATCGAATGTGTGGGCGCCTTTGAACTGAAGCTGGGTCAGCTGAGCGCTTTGGCCTTCAGTGCCTCGAACTCCTCGGGCGTGATCGAACCCGCGTCGAGCAGGGACTTTGCCTCGGAGATCTGCTGTGCGGGCGTAGCGCCGGCAACCGACTGAATGTAGGCATCGGAGGCCTTCTTGGCCTCGGCGTAGGCCTCGCGCTGACGCTCGGCCATCCCCTTGCCCTTGGCGAGGAGATACACGATGGCCGTCAGGTACGGGAAGATGATCAGGAAGATCACCCACGCGGCCTTGGCCCAACCGGAGGACGCCTTGTCACGGAAGAGGTCGGAGATGATGTGCCAGAGGACGATCAGGTAGGCGACGAACGCGAAGATGACGATCGTGTACCAGATGAAGTCCCAGAACGAGTCCCACATTGGGCTAGCTCCTTCTTGCTCTAGAGTCGGGTCGCCAACGAGGCTCGTTGACTGCGGCAACAGCATGTCACACGCTCGGGCACCAGGCGATAGATGCCCGGCGTAAACAGGGCTTTGTGCCCAGACATTCATCCCGTATAGGTGAGGACATGGCAACTCCAGAGAACGTAGAGCTCGGCCTCGACACCTTCGGCGACGTCACCGTCGACGAGAATGACTCGCTGATCTCCGGTGCGCAGACGCTGCGCAACCTGCTCGACCAGGCAATTCTCGCCGATCAGGTGGGTGTCGACTTCCTCGGCGTCGGGGAGCATCACCGCGACGACTACGCGGTGTCGGCGCCGGAGGTGGTGCTGGGCGCCATCGCCGCCCGCACCCGTCGCATACGTCTCGGTTCGGCGGTCACCGTGCTGTCCTCCGACGACCCCATCCGGGTTTTCGAACGGTTCTCGACGCTCGACGCCCTGTCGTCGGGCCGCGCCGAGGTCATCCTCGGTCGCGGTTCGTTCACCGAGTCGTTTCCGCTGTTCGGGTACGACCTCGCCGACTACGAGGAACTCTTCACCGACAAACTGGCACTGTTCGACGCCTTACATGGCGGTGGGCCGGTCACCTGGTCGGGTTCGACGCGGGGTCCGCTGCGCGACCAGATTGTCTACCCGCAACTGGAGAACGCACCCCTGCCCACGTGGATCGCGGTCGGCGGGAGTCCCGAATCCGTTGTCCGCGCTGCGAGTTACGGCCTTCCGTTGATGCTCGCGATCATCGGCGGCGACCCGTTGCGGTTCAAGCCGTACGTCGACCTCTATCACCGGGCTCTGCGTGAACTCGAGCACGACGGGCTCCCGGTGGGCGTGCACTCCCCCGGTCACGTCGCCGACACCGATGAGCAGGCCCGTGAAGAACTGTGGCCGCACTACCGGACCTACGTCGCACGTATTGGCCGTGAACGTGGCTGGCCACCGCCGACGCGGATCGAGTTCGACCGCTCCACCGGACCCGGCGGGTCCCTCTACGTCGGGTCACCGGAGACTGTGGCGCGCAAGATCGCGGCCACCGTTTCCGCACTGGGCCTGAGCCGCTTCGACCTGAAGTACTCACACGGCACACTTGGTCATCCCCAACTGATGCGCAGCATCGAACTCTATGGCACACAGGTGATCCCACGTGTGCGCGAGCTACTCAGCGACGGCTGAGCACCAGGAGGAAATCCCCGGCCGGATCGGTCCAGGACGCGACGACCGGCAGGCCCGCGTCGCCCAACTCCGACGCGAGGTCGGCGGCGTCGAACTTGGTGCTGATCTCGGTGAGGATCTCGGTTCCCGCAGAGATCCGCCAGGGCCGTTGCAGCACTTCGAAATACGCAGCGACGTCGCGCCGCGCCCGCAGCCACATCTCGATGCGGTGGTCGACCGGATTCCAGCGTGCGATGTGGTCGAAGTCGTCGGCGTACAGCCCACGGGCGTCGAGTCCGGTGCGCAGCACCTCGATCATGTTCCGGTTGAAATCGGCTGTGACACCGGCCTTGTCGTTGTACGCGGCGACGAGCCGGCCGGTGTCTTTGACGAGATCGGCACCCATGAGGAAGTAGTCGCCGGGCGAGAGTGAGCCGGCCAGCCGCTGATAGAACCGGGCGCGGTCCTCCGGGTAGAAATTGCCGATGGTGCCGCCCAGGAACACCGCGACCCGCGGCCCCGACGCCGCGGGCAGGGGCAGATCCGGTTCGGTGAAGTCTGCGACCACCGGAACCACGTCGACCGACGGGTAGTCGATGGACAGGATCTCCGCTGCCGTGCCCAGGATCTCGTTGCTGACGTCGACGGGGACATAGCGGAGCCGGGTGGTGCACTTCTCCCAGTGCGCGGCGAAGGCGTCGAGCAGCAACCGCGTCTTGGTGGAGGTGCCCGACCCCAGTTCGACCATCATCTCGGCCTGGGTGACCGCCGCGATCTCGGCGGCGCGCGCTGTCAGGATCGCCGTCTCGCGCCGGGTGGGGTAGTACTCCGGGAGTCGGGTGATCTCGTCGAACAGCTTGCTGCCGCGTTCGTCGTAGAGCCATTTCACCGGCAGGGTCGGCGGGTCTTGCCATAGACCGGCAAGTGCGTCGGCCGCGAGCGGACTGCCGAGTTCGACGGTCATCGGGCCAGCCGCAGGCCGGAGAACACCCAGCGCGAGGACGCCGGGAAGAAATTGCGGTACGTGATCCGCTCGTGTCCCTTCGGGGTCACCGCGCTCGCGCCGCGCAGAACGTGCTGGTCGGACATGAACTTTCCGTTGTACTCGCCGACCGCCCCGTTGGCCGGGACGAATCCCGGGTAGGGCAGGTAGGCGCTCGCGGTCCACTCCCACACGTCGCCGACCATGGTGACCCCGGCCCGCCCCGGGTGGCATCGGGCCGGATCGAGCAGTTGCCCGCGCACCGATCCCGTTGCCGCCGCGGCGATCTCCCACTCGAACTCGGTGGGCAATCGGGCACCCGCCCAACGCGCGTAGGCGTCCGCTTCGTAGAAGGACACGTGCGCCACCGGCTCGTCGAGCACCACCGGGCGTCGGCCCGACAGCGTGAACGTCGACCACTCACCATCGTCGTGATGCCAGTAACCCGGTGCATCCCAACCGGTTTCACGGATGCGGGCCCACCCGTCGGACAGCCAGAACTCGGCCCGGCGGTAGCCGTCGTCGTGCATGAACTCCAGCCAGTCGGCATTGGTCACGGCACGATCGGCGATCTCGAAGTCCTCGAGGAAGACCCGGTGCCGTGGCCCTTCATTATCGTAGGCGAATCCCGTTCCGGCATGGCCGATCTCGTGCACGCCTCCGGCGAACGGACGCCACGACAGCGGATGAGCCGACGACGACTCGTCGGGGGCACGATCGACGTAGACCGGCGCGAACGCATGCGTGGAGAACAGGTGCTTGATGTCCATCAGGATCAGTTCCTGATGCTGCTGTTCGTGATTGCAACCGAGTTCGACGAGATCCAGTGCAGCCGCGTCGAGACGCCCCCGCTCGAGAGCCGACACGATCGCGGCGTCGACATACTCGCGATAGCGCGTGACGTCGGTGACGCCGGGCCGGGTGACCAGGCCGCGGTCGGGACGGGGGTGTCGGGCGCCGACCGCCTCGTAGTAGCTGTTGAAGAGGTAGCGAAAGGTCTCGTCATAGACGACGTAGTCCGGGTCTTGCCGCAGGATGAATTCCTCGAAGAACCACGTGACGTGGGCGCGATGCCATTTGGCCGGGCTCGCGTCGGTCATCGACTGCGGAGTCTGGTCCTCGGGTGAGAGGCTCGCCGTCAGCGCGTCGGTCGTCGACCGCACGTCGAGAAATCGTGAAACGACAGACGGCGTGAGGCCGGGACTGGTCACTCCGTTGGGCGAATCGGTGGAAACGTGCTCGGTAATGCTCATTGGGCATCCTCGGGGTGGCGACGGTTTCAAAGGCGGCGGTACAGGTGATACCGGCGGACTGGCGTCGAGCTCCACCTTCCATCGTGTCCGCGCGGGTGGGACGTGTCAACGACGGTCGTTGCAACGAACGACGCGACACGCACCCATACCCAGTCCACCAGAGACCACCGACAAAACAGCGTCACTGCTGGTCAGGAGCCCTACTGTCGCGCGTCGGGATCGATGTAGTGCACGGCAGCTTCCTCGGCGGAGGCACCTGCCCCGTCGATGCCGGCGTCGGTGGCGAACACGTCGGAGTCGGTGTCGATGCCCGAACCGGCGTCCGGTGCGATCAGCCGTCCCGCGCGGGTCGCGCCCACCTCGTCGTTCTCGGGGAACTCGTCGTCACTGTCGGATTCGTGTGATTCCCAGTTCGATTCGTCGCGCCGGTCGGCCTCGATGTCGTCGAGCGGATCGGTGGCGCCGACGTCGGGCTCCTCTTCGGCGAGCCGCTCGTCGAGGGTCTCGCCCTCACGCATCTCCTGAGCGGTGAGCCCGTGCACGGCACCCTTCGGCGCGAAGTCCGGAGGCGAATATCCCTCGTCGAGGACATCTTCGACGCCGCGGTCGTCGAGAGTGTCGCCCGGTTGCAGCTGATCGTCGTCGTCGAGGCTGTACTCGCCGTCCGAACCTTCTGGTGTGCTGCCGATGTCGTTCATACCTTTCACGATATGCCCGGGGCCCTCGCTGCTCGGCGATACCGCGCCATCAATGTCATGGCGTCCGTCACCCTCGCACAACGATCCCTCATCGGTTCGCCCGAATCGGGGTATCAACCAGGCCCGATCGGCGACAATGCACAGGGTGATCGAGGAAATGCAGGCCGAGGCCCAGGCCTTGCTCTCCGCGGGCGAATACACTCACGCACTGGCCGAGTTCTCGGTGCTGCGGGAGATCCGTGCGCGACGGGAAGGGCCCTATTCACCCAGATATCTGTCGAATCTGCACGACTGCGTGCGATGCACATCCGAACTGCAGATGTGGTCGGATTGCACGCCGCTGTGCAGCGAACTGCACGGCAAGTACGTGCGGACCCACGGACGCGCCGAGGCCGACACCGTCGACGTCGCCAAGCATTGGGCCTGGGCGCTGGTGCACCTGCACGATTACCCACCTGCCCTGCGGCTCTACCTCACCACCGCCGACGCGCTGTGGGACACCGACCCGCAGCAGGCCGCGCGACTGCTGGGCGCCGCCGCGGTCTACCGGCGCGACGCCGACTACAGCGCGATGATCGAACCCGGGCTCATCGACGGCGTGCGCCTGCGCCACAGCGCGGACCTGCTGGCGTCGCTGAACAGCGTGATCGCGGGCCTGCCCGTATCCGACGCCGCGATCACGCGCGAGGGCCTGGCCATCGCCTGAGGCGGACGTCCGGAACGCCTTGTGCCGTAGATCTGAGTCACCAGGTGGCGCAGATCTACGGCACTGACGGTCGGCTTCTATCGCAATCGAAGGATCAGCCGTCGACGGTCGCCCGCGATCGCCGCCTGCGACTCATCACGAGACCGTCCACCGCGGCTCGGCCCGACGGGGCGAAACCGACGGCCAGGAGTCCGGCGATCAGCGCGGCCGGCCATTCCCAGCCGCCGTTGGTTGCCCAGAATCCGTTGTCCCAGTGGACGTAATAGATGGCGCCGAGCATGTCGAGGATCAGCAGGACGGCCACCAGCGGGAGCAGCAGTCCGATGATCAGGAAGATCCCGCCGACCAACTCGACCCACGTCGCGACGTAGGCGGCTGTCGTGGGCATCGGGATATCGAGCGACTTGAAGAACGTCGCGGTGGCATCGATGCCGTTGGTGTGCAGTTTCTGCCAGCCGTGTGCGATGAAGATGACACCGAGAATCAAACGCGCTAGAAACTGCGCGACCGTGCTGAAGCCGACCATGTACGTCTCTCCTTGGGTTCGGTCCCGACCGAATGGTTTAACCGGACCACGGTCCGATTATTCCCCACAGTAGCCATGCGCACCGTCTTCACGCATCCCCGGACCGGTACCGGTGCAACCGGGGGTCGGCGGGTACTCTGAGTCTGGTTGACGGGCGAATCCACTGTGGCGATTCCACACAATCGAGACGCCGCCGGCACAACCGCAATCAACCCGTGACCACCGGAAGAGGAGAATCAGTGCCGGGAAAGTCTGGCTCGGGTTCGCGTGGTGCGTCGGCCCGGCAGCCCGTTCTCGGTACGCCCGCAGACACTCTCGATCCGTATCTGCCGCACAACGGCAACCTCGGGTATCGCATCTCCCGCTACGATCTCGAACTCGAATACAAGGTCGCCAGCAACCGGCTGACCGGCGTGGCCACCCTGACCGCGACGTCCTACGTCGAACTGGCCCGATTCACCCTCGACATGGCCGCGTCGCTGCGCGTCGACCGAGTGACCGTGAACGACAAGCGCGCCCACTACAGCCACCGTCGTCACAAACTCACGATCACTCCCGACAGCGCGGTGCCCGCCGGCGGCGCGCTGACCATCCTCATCCGCTATCACGGTGGACCGCGGCCGATCCGCGGGCCATGGGGCGAGGTCGGCTGGGAGGAACTGTCCGACGGCGCGCTGTGCGCCAACCAGCCCAACGGCGCGGCGTCGTGGTTCCCGTGCGACGACCACCCGAGCGTCAAGGCGCCGTACCGATTCGCCATCACCACGGACAGTCCGTATCACGCCCTCGCCAATGGCGTGCTCGAGTCCAAACGTGCCCGCGCCGGCCAGACCACCTGGGTGTACCAGCAGGTCGAGCCGATGCCCACCTACCTCGCGTCGATCCAGATCGGCCAGTACAAACCGGTTTCGTTGAGTACCAAGCCGATTCCGGTGTCGGCGCTCGTCCCGCCCCGACTGGTGCAAACCTTTCGCCACGACTTCGGCAGGCAGACCGAGATGGTCAACGCCTTTGTCGAGATGTTCGGGCCGTATCCCTTTCCGCAGTACACCGTCGTGGTGACCGACGACGACCTCGAAATCCCCATCGAGGCACAGAGTTTCTCCACCTTCGGCGCCAATCACTGCGACGGTCACCGCACAGCGGAACGCCTCGTCGCACACGAACTCGCCCACCAATGGTTCGGCAACTCGGTCACTCTCGCGCGGTGGCGCGACATCTGGCTGCACGAGGGTTTCGCCTGCTACGCCGAATGGTTGTGGAGTCAGCGGTCGGGCGGACGCAGCGCCGACGAATGGGCACGCCACTACTACGCCAAACTCGCGGCCGCGCCGGTGCGGGTTCCGCTCGCCGACCCCGGTCCGCGAAAGATGTTCGACGACTGGGTGTACAAGCGCGGCGCGATGACCCTGCATGCATTGCGACTGACGATCGGCGACGGCAACTTCTTCGCGCTGTTGCACCGGTGGACCGACAAATACCGCTACGGGTCGGTGACCACCGAGGACTTCATCGCACTCGCCGCGAACTTCTCGACCACCTCGCTCAATCCGCTGTGGGATGCGTGGCTCTTCACTCCTGCGCTGCCGCCGTATCCGGGCCCGGCCTGACGTTCGCCGCGACATGAGAGCCGCACCATGACAGCCGCACCATGAAACAGGACGGAGCCGAAGAAGGGTCGATGGCCGGCACCCTCGGCCGGGTCACCGTCGCCACCATCATCGCCGCGGCATCCGGGTACCTCGTGCTGCTCATCGCGGCACGTCATCTCGGCGCAGCGGGATACGGCGTGTTCGCGGTGTTCTGGGCGGCATACGGCATGGTGACCGGCGCGCAGAACGGGCAGTTGCAGGAGACGACGCGGGCGGTGCGGTCGGCGCTCGGGTCGGCTTCGGATTCGTCGCGTGGCGCGTCCGGGTCACGTCCGCTGAAGGTCAATGTGGCGATCGGACTCGCGCTCGGCGCGCTGGTGGCGATCACTGCTCCACTGTGGAGCGGGCAGGTGTTCGCCACCGACCGCTGGCTCTCGGCGCTGCTCCTGGCCGTCGGCGTGGCCAGTTTCGCGGTGTATGCGCATCTGTGTGGCGTGCTCGCGGGCGCCGCGTCGTGGACGGCCTTCGCGACGCTGCTCTCCGTCGATGCCCTGATCCGGCTGGTCGGCGCGATCCTTGCAGTCGCCCTCGGCTGGGGCATCGTCGCATTTCTGCTCATCACGGTGATCGGATCGGTGTCGTGGTGCCTGCTGCTGCTCGGCTCATCGGCGGCGCGCGGCGCGGTCGGGTTGCCGGGCGACGTCACCGACCGGCGACTGACCACCAACACGCTGACCGCCATGGCCGCCGCCGCCGCGAGCGCGGTCCTGGTGATGGGTTTCCCGGTGCTCATCAAGCTGACCAGCGAGATCGGACTGTTCGACCGCGACACCGACGACGAGCGCGTGGTCGGGGCACTGATCCTCGCTGTCACGCTCACCCGCGCACCACTTCTGGTGCCGCTGAACAGCTTCCAGGGCGTGCTCATCACCCGTTTCGTCGAGGCACGGAACCGGCTGATGGCTTCGTTGGCGGCGCCGCTGGGCGTCGTCGTTGCTGTGGGTGTCATCGGGTCGGCGTTGGCCTGGGTCATCGGGCCGTGGCTGCTGAGTTCGGTCTTCGGTGCCGAGTTCCGACTGGGCGGCGGCGTGGTCGCCGCGCTCACCACGGGTGCGACCCTCCTCGCCATGCTGACCGTGACCGGTGCGTCGACGATCGCTGCCGGCGCCCACCGCTGGTACGCCGCGGGTTGGTGGGTGGCGACGCTGGTGTCGATCGTCGTGCTCACCCTGCCGTTCGACATCTCGGTCCGGGTCGGCGCGGCGCTCGTCGTCGGGCCACTCGTCGGTGTCGGCGTGCACCTCGCGGGTCTCGCAACTCGCCGTTGACGGTCAGCGGCGGAGCCGGGCGACGGTCGCGCCGACTCGCGCCTGGGTGTGATGCAATCTGAACGTGGGGTGCACCGGTGCGGCGGGCGCCGCACGATTCCAGCCGAGTTCGACGCAGCGTCGGGCCTCGTCGGCGAAGAAGCGGTTCTCCTCGGCAAAGCGTCGACCGTCGACCGCCTGCACCGAACTGACCGACGCCTCGTGGCGGCGGTAGCGGAACACGACGGTCGGGTCGTAGGCCAGCGACGCACCGGTGGCGGCGAGGTCGACGAGAAGTGCGAGGTCGAGCACCACCTCGAGTCCCGGTCGGAACCCGACCACGCGCACCGCATCTGTTCGCCACAGCAGCGACGGAAAGTACGTCCAGTTGCCGTGGTAGAGGCTTGTCGCCAGGCTCTCGCCCCGCAGAACGGTCGTGTGCGACGGCGCGAGCATTCCTTTTATCCGATCGCCCAAGGGTCGGACCGGACGGTCGTGATCGTCGATCACCTCCACGCCCGGCGCGATCACCGCCGCGTCGGGATTGCCCGCCGCCAACGCGCGAACGCTGCCCAGATACCCGGGCAGCATCACGTCGTCGCAACCCATGACCACGAAGTACTCGTGCTCGACGAGGTCGACGCAGCGCCGGAAGTTGCCGTTGACGCCGAGGTTCGTCTCGTTACGGAGGTAGCGCACGCGCGGGTCGTCCAGGCCGAGCAGCCACTCTCGTGGGGCGTCATCGGGATAGCAGTCGTCGACGACGGTCAGGACCAGATCGGGGTTGTGCTGCGCGAGCACGCTCGTGACGGCCTGCCGAAACTGTGCGACGTCACCGTAGAAGGGCATCATCACGTCGATCGGCACCCGACTAGCCTAGACGTGCCTCGGCGCGGGATAGGGTTACGGCCATGGCTGCGACCACCAACGACGACGTCTGGTTGGTGATACCCGTCTACAACGAGGCGCAGGTGATCCGCGAGGTCGCGACCCATGCCAAGGCGACCTTCCCGAACATCGTGTGCGTCGACGACGGCAGTTCCGACGATTCAGTCGCCGAGATCCGGGCCGCCGGTGTGAGCCTGGTCCGGCACCCGGTCAACCTCGGCCAGGGCGCCGCTATCCAGACCGGCGTCGAATACGCCCGGGCACAACCCGGCGCGCGCTACTTCGTCACCTTCGACGCCGACGGCCAACATCAGGTCGACGACGTCGCGGCGATGATCGCCCGCCTGCGCACCGAGCCGATCGACATCATCGTGGGCACCCGCTTCGCCGACGGCCGCAGCGAGTCCGTGCCGCCGCTACGACGAATGGCGTTGCGCACCATCGTCTTTCTCAGTCCACGCACCCGTCGGCTGGGCCTCACCGACGCGCACAACGGACTTCGCGCCTTCAACAAGACGGTCGCCGACCAACTCGACCTGCTGATGAGCGGCATGAGTCACGCGTCGGAGTTCGTCGCGCTGATCGACCACCACCACTGGCGGGTGGCCGAACAACCGGTGACGATCCTCTACACCGAGTACTCGCGCGGCAAGGGACAGTCGTTGATCAACGGGGTGAACATCGTCGCCGACGGTCTGTTTCACACGCGGATGAGGAAGTGACTCGGTGATCTGGTTCCAGATTCTCGCAATCCTCGGCATCGTCGCCCTGGTCGGCTTCTTCGTCGTCAACCGTGGCACTGCCCGGGCGTCGGCCGGGGTGAAGCTCCTGTTCGTCGCCTTCGTGGTCTTCGGCGCCTACGCGATGCTGCGCCAGGACGACGTGACGTGGGTGGCCAACAAACTGGGCATTCAGCGCGGCCTCGACCTGGTGCTGTTCCTGCTGGTCATCGCGTTCGCCTTCACCACCGTGTCGACGTATCTCCGCTTCCGCGACCTCGAGGTCCGCTACGCCCGACTCGCCCGGGCCATCGCGCTGCAGAATGCCGAACCGCCGCACGACGTCGAATCGCGCGACTGATCGTCGAGCCGCGACCATCGCGGCCTGCGGCAAATCTGTACCTGGCAGCCGAGCCGAGTGCACAGCGCATTTCGTGGGGCGCAGGAGTACAGATTCCCCACGGAGTGGCCGGTGTCAGCGCGGCGGTGCCGGTCGGGCTCGAGCCGCCAGGGCGTCGAGCAACGGCCGGACCGCTTCGGGGACATGGGGATCCTGCCAGCGGTACACGCGGCTCTCCGACCCCTCGGTGAGAGTCAGTTCGTAGCTGTACCCGTCGGGTACGCCGGTCGAGGTGTCGGCCGGGGCGGATTCGTTCGCAATGAGATCCGCTGCGACACCGGCGTACTCGGGGGACAGCTCGTGACTGTCTACGGCAGTTGTCATGTCAATTCCTGCAAGTCCACCCGATCTGCGGTATTCGATGTGTACGGGAGTCGCCATGCTCTCCACCGTAGATCAGTGGAGCGGCACCTTGACCGCGTCCCAACCGGCCTGCACCGCGCCGGCCTCCGAACTCGTGGTTCCGTAGCGGATGCGTGCCTGGTTGAGAGTGATCGCGGCGAACGACGTGAAGGTGGCGTTGGGCTTGAGCCGCGGATTGGTCAGCGCGTCGTACCAGATCTGCCCGGCCGCTTTCCACGCCGGCCCGTCGAGGCTTGTGGCGACCACATGGAACGCCTTGTTGGGGATTCCCGAATTGATGTGCACGCCACCGTTGTCGGCCATGGTCTGTACGTAGGAGCCCATGTCGGCGGGCTGATTGTCGTGCGCGTGCGCGGTTCCGGGAGCCTTCATCGAACGCAGGGCCGGCTGGAGCAGCGGGCCGACGATGTCGGCGCCGATCAACCAGTCGGCCTGATCGGCGCTCTGGCCGAGGTGATACTGCTTGACCAGCGAACCGAAGACGTCGGACATCGACTCGTTGAGCGCCCCGGATTGTCCGGAGTAGATCAGATTGGCCTCGACCTGCGTGACGCCGTGCGTCAGCTCGTGGCCGATCACATCGAGTCCCTGTGTGGTATCGGTCAGCATCGCGCCGCCATCACCGAAGAACATTGATCCCTGACCGTCCCAGAATGCGTTGTCGTAGTCGTTGCCGTAGTGCACCAGCGCTCGGATCGGCATGCCCTGACCGTCGATCGAATCCCGGGAGAACACTTCCTGGAAGAACTTGTAGGTGAGGCCGAAGTTGTCGTAGGCGGCGTTCACGGACGGATCGGCGGACGCCGGATCCCCCTCGGCGCGGACGAGCTTGCCGGGTGTGGTCTGCTGCGAATGCGCCTGGTCGTAGATTGTGCGGTGCGGCACCCCACCTACCTCGGCCACCGCGGCCATCTGGGTGACGGGACCCTGCCGCCCGGCGATCTCGGCACGTGCCAAACGGAAGGATTGGTCGATCTCGAGCGTGCGCAGAATGCGCGCCGAATCCTCCGGCGACGCGTCGCGCGCAACGGCACGCAAGATGTCGGGAGACAGGATGCAATGCAACGAATTATGGTTCATGACAACAGGTTTCCTCTCGGCTGTCAGCCGAAGGATCTCCGTCGAGCCCTACCGTCGACGCGCACCATCGGTCTGGTGAACACCAACGCTAGGCTCGTGTGCGCAACCCAGCGCGAGTAGTCGAGTACCCGACCTGGGCGCGACCGCGCCCGTTGCGGCGGTGTCGGATCACCTACCCCGCGATGTCCCTGAGTAGTCGCGATGTCCCTGAGTAGTGGCGCCTATTCGGCGAGCGACCGGAGATATGCGGTGACGTCGTCGTAGGACGGCAGGAGCCCGGAGTCACGTGCTTCCGCCAGGCTCGGCGCGGCGGTGTCCTTGCCGGACAACTCGTACGTCAGGGGTGTCCCGTCGCGCCCGAGCGTCGGCCACTCGATGCCGAGCGCGGGGTCGAGTGGGTTGATGCCGTGCTCGGCGGACGGGTTGTAGCCGGTCGAGCACAGGTAGGTGACGGTCGAGTGGTCGGCCAGCGCGCAGAATGCGTGACCGAGGCCCTCCGCGAGGTAGACCGCACGACGGTCGGCATCGTCGAGAAGAACGGTGTCGTAGGTGCCGAACGTCGGCGAGCCGACCCGAATGTCGACGATGACGTCGAGGATCGCACCCGACGCGCAGGTCACGTACTTGGCCTGGCCGGGCGGGACGTCGGCGAAGTGCACGCCGCGCAGCACCCCGGCCGCCGACACCGACAGATTGACCTGGGCGAGGTCGAAGCGGTGCCCGATGACCTCGGCGAGCAGGTCGGCCTTGAACGCCTCGGCGAACAACCCACGCGCGTCGCCATGCTGGACCGGGGTCAGTTCCCAGGCGCCGTCGATAGCCAGCGGACGTACCTTCACTAGAAACCCTTTCCGCGTTCGAGCAATTCGAGCAGGTAGTCCCCGTACCCGGACTTGCGCAGCTTCTCCGCCCGCACCCGCAACTCGTCGTCGTCGATGAATCCGCGACGCCACGCAATCTCTTCGGGCACGGCGATCTTGAGGCCCTGCCGCTGCTCGACGGTGCGCACGAAGTTGCCGGCGTCGAGCAGGGAGTCGAATGTTCCGGTGTCGAGCCACGCAGTGCCGCGCGGCAACACCTTGACCGACAGCTTCCCACGTTCGAGGTAGTGGGCGTTGACGTCGGTGATCTCGTATTCGCCACGGGCGCTTGGTTTCAGATTGCGCGCGATGTCCACGACGTCGTTGTCGTAGAAGTAGAGTCCCGGTACCGCGAAATTGGACTTCGGATGCTCCGGCTTCTCCTGCAGCGAGCGAGCGACGCCGTTCTCGTCGAAGTCGACGACACCGTAGGCGGTCGGGTTGGCCACCCAGTACGCGAAAATCGCACCGCCGTCGACGTTTTCGAATCCCTGCAACTGCGAACCGAGGCCCGGACCGTAGAAGATGTTGTCGCCCAACACGAGTGCTACCGAGTCGTTGCCGATATGGTCGGCACCGAGCACGAAGGCCTGCGCGAGCCCGTCCGGTGACGCCTGCGTCATATACGACAGATTGATACCGAACTGGCCGCCGTCGCCCAGCAGTCCCTGGAATGCGGACGCGTCGTGCGGCGTGGTGATGATGAGGACGTCGCGGATTCCCGCCAGCATCAGCGTCGACAGCGGGTAATAGATCATCGGCTTGTCGTAGACGGGTACGAGTTGCTTGCTCACACCCTGGGTGATCGGGTGCAGACGGCTCCCGGTGCCCCCGGCCAGAATGATTCCGCGCATGCTCACCACCCTAATCGCGCCGGTAGAGTGTGGCAGCATGCGTGTTCTTGTAACGGGTGGGGCCGGGTTCATCGGAGCGAACTTCGTGCTCCGTACGCTCGCGACCCGGCCGGACGCGACGTTGCGCGTGCTCGACAAACTCACCTACGCCGCCAATCCCGAGACCCTGGCCCCGGTGGCGGACCGCGTCGAACTGGTGCAGGGCGATGTCGCCGATGCCGAACTGGTCGATCGTCTGGTCGCCGAGTCCGACCTGGTGGTTCATTTCGCGGCGGAGTCGCACAACGACAATTCGCTGGCCGATCCGTCTGCTTTCGTGCAGACCAACCTCGTCGGCACCTACACGCTGCTGGAAGCGGTTCGCCGACACGGTGTCCGGTATCACCACATCAGCACCGACGAGGTCTACGGCGACCTCGAACTCGACGACCCGGCGCGATTCACCGAGCAGACGGCCTACAACCCGTCGAGCCCGTATTCGTCCACCAAGGCGGGCAGCGACCTGCTGGTCCGCGCCTGGGTGCGATCGTTCGGGGCGGCCGCGACCATCTCCAACTGCTCCAACAACTACGGCCCGTACCAGCACATCGAGAAGTTCATCCCGCGCCAGATCACCAACGTGCTCAGCGGGATTCGGCCCAAGCTCTACGGTGACGGCCGCAACGTGCGCGACTGGATTCACGTCGACGACCACAACGACGCGGTGTGGACGATCATCGACAAGGGCCAGATCGGCGAGACCTACCTGATCGGCGCCGACGGTGAGGTCGACAACCGCACCGTCGTCGAAACCATCCTCGAGTTGCTGGGTCAGCCCGCCGACGCCTTCGATTTCGTCACCGACCGGCCCGGCCACGATCGTCGTTACGCCATCGACTCCACCCGCCTGCGCACCGAACTCGGTTGGCAGCCACGGTATCTCGACTTCCGGAGCGGGTTGTCGGCAACCATCGACTGGTACCGGGACAACACCGGGTGGTGGCAGCCGGGCAAGGAGTCGGTGGAGGCCAACTACGCGGTCACCGAGCGCGTCACCGGCTGATCGGAACCACGTCGCGCAGGAACGCGATCTGGTCGGTGGTCACCTTCTCGAATCCGTCGCCGACGTAGATGTCGAAGTGGCCCTCGTCGTAGCGCCGCAGCCGTACGTTGGGGTTCTGCGACGCGTACTTCACCGTCGGCTTCACTGGTGCGACCGTGTCCCGGTCGCACGCACACACCAGCGTCGGGCACGTAAGCTTGCGGAGCGCACGCCCGGGCGTGTGCAGCGGGATGGTCAGGCCGACGCGGGCGGCGACGGCGTTGGTGAACGGCAGACCGTCGGGCACCAGCGGCAGGTAGCCGGGCACCACGTCGGATGCGGTCATCAGCGCGACCGAACCCGGCTCGCCGGCCAGCGCAACCGTCACCGGCTCCCGCCGGACCAGCATCGACGCCACGTCGGCCAAGGCACGACCGGTCACCCGAACCGAGGTCAACGGCTCCATGGCCAGGGTCGACGACACACCGCTCGTGAACGGGCACTGCGCGATCACGGCGGCGACGGCGCCATCGCGATGGCCTGCGACCATCACGTGCCCGCCGCCGAAGGACGTGCCCCAGAGCACCACCCGCGAGCCGTCGACGTTGTCGAGCGAGCGCGCGTAGGCAATGGCGGCGGCCCAGTCGTCGAGCTGGCGTCGGATCGAGAGCAGCTGTCGCGGTCGTCCGGCGCTGTCGCCGAAATGCCGGTAGTCGAATACCAGGCACGCGTAACCCTCGGCGGTGAAACGATCCGCGAAGGCGTCGAGGCGCATCTGGCGCACCGCACCGAGACCGTGTGCCATCACCACAATGGGTGGCGGCTCGGCCGACTCGTCCGGCATGTACAACCAGGCCGCACAGCGGACCCCACCCGAAACAAACCACACGTCGGTTCGCGACATACTCTCCCACCCGGGTCGTCTTCTATCGATCCGGCCCGCCCCCACGAGCACCGCAGTACACCCTGCCACTATCGAATCGCGAAGTCACTATTCGTGATATCGAATGTGCAATGCAGGGACGGAAAATGCAGCGCACAACACAGGCTCTGTACGGTCGGCTCCCAGGTTTCCCGCCTACGGTGGTCGCTATGCGTGTTCTTGTGAGTGGCGGTGCCGGATACATCGGCTCGCATACGGTGATCCGGCTGATCGACGCCGGCCACGACGTGGTGATCGTCGACGACTTCAGCAACGCCAAGCCGACCGTCATCGGGCGCCTCGAGGCCCTGACCGACACGTCGATCCCCGTGCATGCGTTCGACCTCGCCGACACCGACAAGACCGAACACTTCTTCGCCCACGAACCGATCGACGCGGTGATCCACTTCGCGGGCTACAAAGCGGTCGGCGAGTCGGTGGCCAAGCCGCTGGACTACTACCAAAACAACCTCGGCACCACGTTCTCGCTGCTGCGGGCGATGCATCGGCACGACGTGCACACCCTGGTCTTCTCGTCGTCGGCCACCGTGTACGGCGCCGAGCCCAAGCTGCCGATGACCGAGGATCTGCCGACGTCGGCGACTAATCCGTACGGCTGGACCAAGGTGATGATCGAGCAGATCCTGGGTGACGTGGCTGCCGCCGACCCCACCCTGCGGATAGCCGCGCTGCGCTACTTCAACCCGGTCGGCGCGCATCCGAGCGGCCAGATCGGCGAGGACCCGAGCGGCATCCCGAACAACCTGATGCCCTTCGTCGCGCAGGTCGCGGTGGGACGGCGCGACAAGCTGTCGGTGTTCGGCGACGACTACGACACCCCCGACGGCACCGGCGTGCGCGACTACATCCACGTCGACGACCTCGCCGCCGGACACGTCGCCGCGCTCGATCGCGTCAGCAGTGGCGAACCCGGCATGTCGACGTGGAATCTCGGTACCGGACAAGGTGTTTCGGTTCTCGAGGTGGTCAAGGCGTTCGAGCGGGCCAGTGGTCGGGAGATTCCTTACGAGATCGCACCCCGACGCCCCGGCGACATCGCCGCCTCCTACGCCGACCCGACCCGCGCGAACAGCGAATTGGGTTGGTACGCAACCAAGACCATCGACGACATGTGCGCCGACACCTGGCGCTGGCAGTCCGGGAATCCCACCGGTTATCCGGACAGCTGAGATGCACCCACCGCTGACCGGCCCCGGCTGACCCGGGAAGTCCGGCCCGTGCCGAAAAATCTGGGGGAAGAACTTCTCCCCTGAGTTCACAGTCCTCCCCTACAAATTTCTGGGGAAGACTCCAAGGGTAGGGGACGAGTTTTCTTCCCCTAGTTTCTTTCTTGGGCGGCATGGAGCGCTTTGGGTGCTCGACGACGATGCTCCCGAGTTCGAGAATTGCGCTGCGACAGGGACCTCATTTCTGGTCAGAGACCTTCGGAACTGCCGACGGTCCCTGACTACGAGTGAGGTTTCTGTGACGGCGGCGGCGATGGCGACGTCGGGCTGCGGAAAGGAGGCGGGGGGGCTTCGGAGTGCGGTTGGCGCTGTTCATGCCAACGCGTCACGGAGGTGGTGCGAGCACCGAATCGTTGACGCGGAAGATCGTCACGTTCCCCTGCCGGAACACCTCGGTCAGCCCGGGCGCGCCGTTGCGGCGCAGGGCCAGGAACGGGTCACCCTGGTGTCCCGGGCCCGGTGCGCCGTTCTGGAACGGCCAGTAGCTCGGCGGGGAGTCGATCACGTAGTGCACCCGCATGTCTCGGACGATCTGGTCGATCTTGGGGTCGGCGCCGATCGTCGACACCCCCCAATAGAGATCGCGTTGCCGCTGTGAGAAGTCGTTGGCCCGGTAGAACGGGAAGAGCGGCGTCAGGCCGGTCACGGGATAGATCCAGCCGGTCCCCTGGTCGAGGTTGTTGAGGATCACCGAGTTCCAGGCGTCGGGACGGTCGGCGAGCCAGTGGTAGGCGTCGAGATCATCGGGCCCGATGTACTTCCCACCGCGCTCCTTGGACGCCAACTGGGCGTGTTGCGGATACTTCACCACGCCCGCACCGGCGATGAGCACCAGCAGCAGCGCCAACGCGGCGGTTGTTACCATCACCGGCGAGAACCTCTGCGGTGCATCGGTTTCCGATGAGCGCGCGGAAAGCTTGCCCGACACCCACCGCGACAACCACACCGTCGCCGACCCGACCGCCAGACCCGCGGCCGACGCGGAGAGCAACGCAACCACAAACGTCAGACGATGGGGCGAGTTGTAGAAGTAGCCGCCGATCGAGCCGAGCGGATACGACAGCACACTGAGCTCGACCACCGCGTTCGCCGTCACGAGTACGAAGGCCAGCCATGCGAGCAGGCCCGCCCAGCAGCGCATCCAGGCCAGCACGATCAGCCCGAGCGCGGTGAGGGCGATCAGACCCCACAGCGGGTAGTAGTCGGCCAGCGGCACGGTGCCGTTGAATGCGGCCTGCGACAGTCCCTGCGTGACGCCGACCGTCTCGACGCGGAAGTCGAAGAACGGCAGTTCGTTGGTGTCGGACACCTTGAGCGTCCCGTAGATGACCGGCGCCACGAGGATCAGCGTGAGAGCCCCGGTCGATACCAGGGTGAGCAGGTCACGCAGTCGCGTGGAAACTGGATGCCATAGTGCCTCGCACAGCCACCACAGGGCGACGATGACGCCGACCACGATCAGGCCCGACGGATGGGTCGCCGTCACACCGGTCACGGCCAGTGCCGCGGGACCGACTCGCCGTCGATCGCGGATGACACCCATCGTCAGGATCGCCGCCACCGGCGCGAGGCTGACGCCCACCGCGTTCGGCACCGACGTCAGCTCCACCTCGACGTAGGGCAGCGACGGGAACAGTGCGCTGATCGCGGCGCCCGCGGCGGCGATGGTGGCCGAGGAGTTCACATCGAAGCGGTGGCGGGCGAACCAGTAGGACATCGATGCGACGCCGAGCGGCACGGTGATCGCCAGCACCGCAGGCGAATAGGTGTTGTACAGCTCGACCGGATTGGCGCCCGTGATCGGGAACAGCAACGCCCCCAGCGCATGCCACGTGTTCGGGTAGTAGTTGAACCCGTGGGTGTCGTAGTTCATCAGTTCGCCCATGCGCAGGCCCGAGCCGATGCCGGTCTCGTGAATCCAGCGCAAAGAGCTTGCGTGCCAAAGGGAATCCCACACCTGCGACACGTTGTTCAAGCCGGCGAAGGCCGTGGTCGCGATGGGCCGGATACAGGTGATCGCGATGATGGCACCGCCGACGGCAACACCCGCGGCCACCCGGAGCATGGCGGTGACACCTGCAGGAGGATCGTCGGACCCGGGTTCGTCGGACTCGGGTCCTTCCGGTACGGGCGCCACCCGACGCCCCCAACGGGTGCGCAGGAGTGCGGCGTAGGCCCAGGCCGCGAACATCGCGAGGACCAGACCGACGAGCGCGCTGATCGCATTCCACTGGAACCCGACCGCCGAGTACAGGACGGTCAACACGCTGACGAGCCCGAACGTGATCGGCGGTCCCGCCGCGAGGGCGACCGGCCACGGCAGCATCATCCGACGGCCGACGAGCGCGCCCGGCACGATCAGGACCACGGCGGTCACCACGACCACCCACGCCCCCAGCAACATCACGCGCGCCCTTCTGCCGGCATCCGACCAAACACCAGCAGGTTACCGGGTGGCGGAATCCAGCTCGTAGGACTCCCGGTCGGGGCCGATCCGCTCGAATTCGATGCGGTCGGCACCTGTCCGATCGCCGATCAGGGTGACCGCGAGGCAGATGACGGCGGCCACGACCCCGAACCCGAACATCGTCGGGTATCCGATGCTCACCCAGGTCTCGGAGACCCACGCGAGGATCGCGGGCACGGCGAAGCCGAGGTAGGTGACGCCGTAGAAGACGGCGGTGAGGCCGGCGAGGTCGTCGGGTCCGGCGATGCGTCCGACCTCGAGCAATCCGGCGATCATCGCCATGCCGTAGCCGCAGCCCAGGACCGTTGCGGCGAGCAGCGCGGCCCACACCGTCAGCAGATGGGCGGCGAGCGCGGCCAGCGCCATCCCGACCGCCACGATGACCAGCGCCACCACCACTCCGCGCACACTCCCGGGCCGGTCGATCCGGCGGCCGACCGACTGCAGTCCGAAACCGGCGGCCAGTCCCAGCACACAGCACAGTCCGGCGAAGGCGATCGGCATGCCGGAACTGCGCGTCGACATCAGCGCCGGGATCACCGCATAGGCCGACGCCGCGGCACCGAACACCCATGGCGCGACCGGCAGCACGACGAGCAGGAAGCGTCGATGTCCGGCGGCCGGGATCTTCAGGTCGTCGAGCAGACGGCCGGGCCGGATCTGGCGGGCACGCGTCTCCGGCGAGGCGACGAGGAGCACGGCAGCAAGCGCAGCGATCGAGATGTTGACCAGGTAGGGCAGCACATGCGGCCACGGCCCCCACTGCGCCAGGGCGGCCGCGACACCCGCGCCGATCCCGAAACCTGCGGTCAGGCTCATCGCCGCACGCTTGGCGCCGGTGCCGGCAGGTGCACCGTCGGCGTCGGACAGTTCCTTGATCCAGCTACCACCGACAGCCATGGAGAGCCCCAGCGCGACACCGCTGAGGACGCGGCCGGACGCGAGCATCGTCGCCGAACCGGCACCGGCGGCGAGGATCGCCGAACCGAGCGCCGCGAAGACGGGAGCCGGAAGCATCAGGGGCCGTCGGCCCAGGCGGTCGGAGAGCGGTCCGCCGATGAGCAGTGCGGGGACGATGCCGAGCACGTAGGCGAACAGCAAGGCGTCGACCGTGACCGCAGACATGTCCCCGGACTGGCGGTACATGACGAGCAGAGGGGTGAACTCGTTGCCACCCCACGCGGTGGCGAACACCGCGAGGGCGACCGCGGGCCAACCCAGCGTCGAGATCCGGCGCGTCATCGGCTTCCACCCCGGAGGTCGTGCACTGCGGCGAGATGGTCGGCGAGCAGTGCGGCGTAGGCCGACGCGTCGCCTGACGCGATGGCCTCCACGAGCGCGGCATGGTCACCCAGGATCAGGTCGGGGATGGACGCGTCGCGATGCACACTGCTCGTCGTCATCCGCCGATGCCGTTCACCGAGGCCGACGAAGAATCCCGCCAGGATCGCGTTGTCGCCGGCGGCGACGATCAGCTGATGAAACTCGGCGTCGATCCGGGCGAACTCGGCGACATCGTCCGACGGCACCGCTCGGTGGGCGTCGACGTTTGCCCGCAGCTGTTCGACGAGTTGGTCGCGAGCCCGGTCGCGGCCCGTCAACGATCCCACCGCATGGCTCTCCAACAGGATCCGGGCGTCGACCACGTCGCGCGCTTCCCGGTCGCCGATCGGGACCACCAGAGCGCCGCGTTTCGGGTACAGCCGCATCCATCCCTCGGCCTCCAGACGAAGGAAGGCCTCGCGGACCGGAGTACGGCTGACCGCGCACTGCGTGGCGACCTCACCCTCGCTGATCAGCTCACCGCCGGCGATCTCGTTTGTGAGAATCTGCTCCTTGACCACGCCATATACACGCTCAGCAGCAGATTCCGGGTGCGCATGCGACATAGACACAAGATGTACCCTAACACGGTCCGCCCACCGGCCACCCTGCTTGATCGCTCGTTCGGTGCGGTGGGACACTTGGGCAACTACGCACCAGGGCCCAGGAGGACAACCGTGACGAGCACGGACGGGGGCGCACGCACCGGCGACGCCCCGTACACCGAACCGACCATCGCCGATCAGCCGATCACCGACGAGGAGATCTTCCTCTCGCACGTCGGCGGCAAACTGTCGGTCGAGTTGCGTTCGCCCATCGACACCCAGCGCGACCTGTCGATCGCCTACACACCGGGCGTCGCACAGGTGTCCCGGGCGATCGACGCCGACGCCGACCTGGTGAACAAGTACACCTGGACCGACCGGCTGGTCGCGGTGGTCAGCGACGGCACGGCCGTGCTGGGTCTCGGCGACATCGGTCCGCGTGCGTCGCTGCCGGTCATGGAGGGCAAGTCCGCACTGTTCCGGACGTTCGCCGGACTCAACTCGATCCCGATCGTCCTCGACACCAAGGATCCCGACGAGATCGTCGAGACGTTGATCCGTCTGCGCCCGAGCTTCGGTGCGGTCAACCTCGAGGACATCTCCGCACCGCGGTGCTTCGAGATCGAACAGCGCGTCATCGAGGCCCTCGACTGCCCGGTGATGCACGACGACCAGCACGGCACCGCGATCGTCGTCCTTGCAGCCCTTCGCGGCGCGACCAAGGTTCTGGAGCGCGACATCACCAAGCTGCGTGTCATCATCTCCGGTGCCGGAGCGGCCGGTGTCGCGTGCGCGAAGATCCTTCATGCCGCCGGTATCGAGGACATCGTGGTGCTCGACTCCAAGGGCATCGTCAGCTTCCACCGCGACGACTTGAACGAGGTCAAGCAGGAGCTCGCCGAATTCACCAACCCCCGTGCCATCTCCGGTGGTCCGGCCGAGGCGTTCTCGGGTGCCGACGTGTTCGTCGGCGTCTCGGCGGGCAAGATCGCCGAGGATCTCGTCGCCACCATGGCGGCCGACCCGATCATCTTCGCCATGTCGAACCCGGACCCCGAGATCCACCCCGAGGTCGCCGCCAAGTACGCCACCGTGGTCGCCACCGGCCGCAGCGATTTCCCGAACCAGATCAACAACGTGCTCGCGTTCCCCGGCGTGTTCAAGGGTGCGCTCGACGCCGGCGCCAACCGGATCACCGAGCGGATGAAGCTCGCCGCGGCCGACGCCATCTTCTCGGTCGTCGCCGACGAATTGGCCGCCGACAAGATCGTCCCGAGTCCGCTCGACGACCGGGTCGCCCCCGCGGTGGCCGAGGCCGTCGCACAAGCAGCTCGGGCGGAGGGCCTGCACTAGTCACTCGTGACACTCTGTGTCGAGTCGGGAAACCTGTGTGCTGCAACACCCGGGTTCTCCGATTAGGCACAGAGTGTTTCTCGCACCCTCAGTCGGCGCGCTCCTGCCAGGTACACAGGCACACCTCGTTGCCCTCGGCATCGGCGAGGACCCAGAACGACGGCGCATACTCGTCGGTGAGCAGCCGACCACCCGCTTCCAGCGCGGATTGCAGGCGGTGCTCCAGTTCGTCGTGCGGTACCCACAGGTCGACGTGCATTCGGCTGCGTTGCGGTCGGGCTTCGTCCATCTGTTGAAACCACACCCCCGGCAAACGGCCATCGGGATCGACGAGGTCGATCGGCTGGTGCTCGGCCGCATCTTTGTAACCGAACACGGCCGCCCAGAACGGTCGTATCGCGGCGATGTCGAGGGCGTCGATCGCGAGATCGAACTGGGTCATCGGCGTCGGTGCGGGTTCGATACCCAGGTCCACAGCGATTGCTGCGATCGTGTTCGCCAGCGCGACATCCGCCTCGGTGAGTGCGTGCGCGCTGTGCGTGGTGAGCACCAGATGCACTGTGCCGTAACGGAGGTCGATGTCGGGGTGATGCCCGGCCACCTCTGCGGCGTCGATGATCTTGGCGACGAACTCACCCCCACGGACCATCGACCCGGTCTTGTAGGCGGCGACCAGTTTGTCGGCGAGGACCCGCCAAGGATCGGAGACGACCTCGGTGGCGGCGGCCGCGGTGACTGGTGTTCCACTGGACCCGGTCATACCTTCGACCGTACGTCGCATCCGAACCCTTTTGTAGCCGCATCGCCAGGTCTACCGTCGAAGGGTGCTGTTACCGAGGCCGATCGCTCAAGGAGTCGCCGACGGCTCCGTCGACCTTGCGTTCCGACGCTGGGCCGACTCCCGGGTCAAGGTCGGTTCCACGTTCGTGACTGCGGCCGGGGTCATCGAGATCACCTCGGTGCGCAGCGTCGACCCCGAGAAGATCACCGACCGCGACGCCAAGCGCGCCGGATTCCCGAACGCCGACAAGGCACGCGCACGTCTGCGCGGACCCGACGAGTACCCAACCTTCCGCATCGGGTTGCGTTGGCACGGTGAGGATACGCGGATCGCATTGCGCGCCGACGCCGAGCTGTCGGACGAGGACATCGCCGACCTCACCAAGCGCCTCGACCGGTTGGACAGTCGGTCGAGTCACGGGCCGTGGACGCGACAGGTGCTGGCTCTCATCGGACGTCGGCCGGCGGTGGTCTCGACCGAATTGGCCGCCGAACTCGGCAGGGAGAGGCCCGATTTCAAACTCGACGTACGAAAGCTGAAGGCACTCGGCCTGACCAGGAGCCTCGACGTGGGTTATGAGCTGTCGCCACGAGGGCGCGCCTTTCTCGACGCCGATCGGCGATAATCACCTAATGACCAGCACGCATCCCACCCGACACCTGTTGCGGGCGAAGGATCTCGTCGACGTGCGGTTCGCCGAGCCACTCACCGTCGACGACATGGCCGCGGCTGCCAAGCTGTCCCGAGCCCACTTCACCCGGGCGTTCACGGCGGCGTTCGGCGAGTCGCCGCACGCCTATCTGCAGACCCGACGACTCGAACGCGCGGCCGCGATGCTGCGCTCCACCGACAGATCGGTCGCCGACATCTGCATGTCGGTGGGGCTCTCGAGTGTCGGGTCGTTCACCACCAGTTTCGCCCGATCTTTCGGCAAGACCCCGACCGCCTACCGCGCGTCCTTCCCGCCCGCCTCGACCTACGCCCACGTGCCCGCGTGCGTGCTGCGCGTGTACTCGCGGCCGGGCCCTTCGAGCAGGGTGGACAAGACAGCACACGGGGAGAAGACCACCATCGAGCCGTCGGCGTAGCTTCGTTGTCACAAGCTCCCCGAGATTTTCGACGGAGATCGACTTCGAAAGGTGGACAACATGATTCGCATCGCATGCGCGCAACTCTGGGTACACGACCAGGACGAGGCGCTCGAATTCTGGACGACCAAGATCGGCATGGAGGTTCGGTCGGACGTCACCATGCCGGAGATGGGCGGCTTCCGTTGGCTCACCGTCGGTCCGCCCGGGCAAGAGGACGTCAGCATCGTGCTCATGGACATCCCCGGACCGCCGATGATCGACGCCAAGGTCAAGGGCGAGATCGACAGTCTGATGTCGAAAGGCTTTGCCGGAACGGTCTTTTTGACCACCGACGACTGTCAGGCATCGTACGAGGAGCTGGCCGCCCGCGGTGTCGAGTTCACCGAGACCCCCGAGCAGCGCCCGTACGGCATCGACGCCGGGTTCCGCGACCCGTCCGGCAACAGCGTCCGGCTCACCCAACTCGCGGAGAATTTCGCGCAGGTGTGAGCCTCCCGCTGATCGAGCCGCCCCACGCTGATCGAGCCGCCCCACGCTGATCGAGCCGGGACCGAGCCCCTGGGCGAGGACCCGTGTCGAGATCCGCCGGATCGAGCCGGGACCGAGGCGCCAGCCGAGGACCCGTGTCGAGATCACCGCCGCAACCAGCCCACCCGCTGACACCACCCAGTGCAGAATGACGACATGACTCACCGTCGTGTCGTCATTCTGCTGTCCATCGCCGTCGGCATCGTGGCCATGTTGGTGACGAGCCCCGGCTCCGCCCACGCGGCTCCCTATCCGGTGACCAGCGACCCCGCACGCGCGATCGCCACCGGTTACGGGAAGCCGGCCACCGCCTCACCCCTGGGGTCGAATCGCTTCGGCTGCAAGGACCGACTCGGCCGCGACCCGGTGATCCTGCTGCATGGGACGGCGCTCAACCAGTACGCCGACTGGGCGTACCTGGCGCCGACGCTGGCCAACGCCGGGTACTGCGTGTTCAGCGTGACCTATGGGCAGACGAGTTGGAGCGTCAACATCGGTGGTCTCGGCAACAAAGATCGGTCGGCGCGGCAGGTGGCAGCGTTCGTCGACCGTGTGTTGCGCGCGACCGGGGCCCGCAAGGTCGATTTCGTCGGGCATTCCCAGGGCGGTGCGATCGCGCAGCTGTTCACGCAGCTGCCCGGTCGTGCCGCCCAGGTCGACACCATCGTCGGCCTGTCGTCGCCCAACCGTGGCCACTCGCGCACCGGCTCGATCACCGACCGCCTCCCCGCCCGCGCCCCCGGCGAGAACAACTGGGGTCCGACGCACCCGACGATCCGCTACGTCAACCTCGCCACCCGCTACGACGAGATCTCCACGCCCTACCCGGTCACCCTCATGCCACCTGGGCCGAACATCACGAACACGCTGGTCCAGGACGTATGCCCGAAGTCGACGATCGGGCACGTCGGCATGGCCTACTCCCCTACCGTCGCCGCGCTCACGCGCAACGCGCTCGATCCCACGCGCCGCGTCGCCGTGCCGTGCGGTGAGGACTTCCCGGCGTAGTGATACTGGTTTTTGTTCGATAGCCGGTAGTCGTTACACTCGTGGGCGCTGCCTCGCGCAGCACGCCGCCCTAGCTCAGTCGGTAGAGCAATTCACTCGTAATGAATAGGTCAGGGGTTCGATTCCCCTGGGCGGCTCCATGTAATCGCAGGTCAAAGGGGTGACCGGGAACTCCAGCCAGCCATTTCGACTCCCTGATCCATCACTTATCCACCACTTTCACCCCTTCGGTGGGAGCGGCTGGCTCCAAGTCTGGGTTACTCCACCGGGTTCGCTGGACCATTGGACGATCACGGTGTGGTCATCGATCCAGCCAGGGTTGCCCCAGAACGTGATGGCCGATCGTGCGTCTACTCGTTCAGCCTGTGCGGGACTGCGCAGTGTGCCAGGACCGCCAACTTCCACGTCGAACACTGGTAAGTCGCCGTCGTTCCAGGCGGAGAACGTGTCGCCGGTTCGATAGGCGAGCCGCCAGGGCGGCGCGGTGGCCTTCGTCCGGGCTAGTTCCGCCAGCGACTCTTGTGCTGACGCCGCTTTTTCTGCCGACGACGCTGACGACTCCGCTGCTGTCGCGGATCGGCCTGCGGCCGTGGCTGACTGTTCTGCTGCTTCGACTGACCGGGCTGCTTCGCCTGCTGCTCTTTGTGCGTCGCGGCGCTGCACGAAGGCGACTACAGCACTGCCGACTGCGGCGAGCGCGGCGACGACGGACACGACTAGAACGGCGATATCCATTGCGGTCTCTCCTCTTGCTGTGGTGACGCGAGCACCGTATCCACTCGGTCCGACAAACCACGGCCGCCCCAGACAGATCTGCAGCATGTCCGACTCGTCGGCTCTACGATCGACCGATGACTGACGAGAACCCGCCGGCCTCCAGATCCGACGAGGCTCCCGATACGGCACCCGCCGCGGACACTGCCCAGGCGGAGGCGCGAGCACCGCGGTCGCGGCTGGTGTGGGTGCTGGCCGCGGTGGTTGTGGTTCTTCTGGTCGCTCTCGCCGGGGTGGTCGGATACCTCGTCGGCAGCAACAGCCACGACGGCGACACCACCGAGGCGGCCACCACGCAGGCGCTGCCGATACCGGCGGCCCCAGGCACGAAGCTGCTCTCGTTGCGCCAGACAGCGACTCGCGCGGTCGCCGAGTCCGACGCCGCGGCTCGCACCCGTGGCCAGCGCGCCGGCTGGGAGGCGATCAAACCGTACGCCGAGCCCGCCTGCGCCTCGATGCTCGACGGCCTCTACGCCGCATTCGGTTCGTCCAGCGACGACAAGTACGAGGGCCCGACAGCCATCGTGTCCGTCACCGAGGACGGCGACCGCGGGACGGTAGTTACGAAGACCGGGACAGACGAGCCGGAGACGATGCACTGGATCCGCCGTGCCGGGGTGTGGCGATTCACCTGCGAAGGCATCTTCGACCAGACGACTTCGGAGTCGGAGTCGCCCACGACCACCCCGACCACCACAGAAAGCTCCGAGGTCGCAGTGGTTGGCCAGCCATGTCCGAGCGTGGGTGCCCTCCGCGAGGACGCTACCGGGGCAGATATGCATTGCATTGCGGCCGACGAGTACGGCCCGCAGCGATGGGCACCAGTGCCGTAACGCGCGTGCGACAGCCCGACCGGCATCAACGTCGGCGACGGTGCCGTGATCCTCGGATGCGGCGACGGGCTCCTCGCCGGCTCGGCGTGGGTGTCGGCACAGCGTCGCACGTCGGCACGGTTGGCGTGTCAGTCGTGCGACGGGCTCTGCTGTGTGATCGGGTGGTGAGCGCCTGAGCGACATGTCTGCTCGCGGCGGTCGGCCCGGTCACCCGCAGTTTCGGTTGGTGGTGAGCCCACTCCCAGCAGCGATCTCGGACCGGGCAGCCGACGCACACCGTCTCGACTGCGTCTGCACGCGCGTGCGCTGTCGGAAAGCCGAGCGCGCTGTGGGTTACGTCGGGATCGAACAGGCGTGGGGTCGCGGTGCACGCGGCGCCGTGGAGGTCCGCTGAGCCCGCGAGGATCGATTCGAGCAACGTGACCACATCCGGGTCGCGGTGGCGCGCGAGGGCACGCCTGCGCTGGTACTCGCGGCTATAGGCCTGTCGGGTGGTCACGATGCGCAGAGGATCGCGATGTCACCATCCAGAAGCCCACCGATGCTGCAGTCGTCGCAGACGCACACCTCGAACGCGAGTGGCCCGAACACGATCGTCACAACGGCGTCGACGTCCGGCCGGCCACAACCGTCGCACCGGGTCTCACCCTCGTCGCGGTGGCCAGCGCAGCCGAGGCACACCAGCGCTCCCGGCCGGCGGGCTGCTGACACCGCCGGGTCACCGCGGTTCACGTCCGGCTCGTGGACGCAGGTCTCGGAGCTCCCACCGCACCACGCCGCGAACTCAGCGGCGAGACCGAGCTGAACCCACTCGGGAAGGTCAGAAGGCCACATTCGTACCACCGTGGCCGGATCGGCGCTCAGGTGCCCCAGCAGGTCGCGGATCGCGTCGACGAACGACAGGGCGATCGCCGACGACGGACCAGCCGCGGTCGAGGTCTCCCGAGCTTCCTGCTCAAGCCGAGTGATCGCTGCGTCAGCTTCGATTGCACCGCTGGTCATTTCACATACCTCCGCATCCGGCGACGGCGCGTCTGGTCGATCCTGTTGGCCAGATCCTCGGCGTCTGGGTTGCCGTTGATGATGATTTGGATTGGGTTGAGTCCGTTGGCGATCGCGACTGCCATGTCGGTGAGGTTCTTCTGCTGGTTCTGCTGTGGTTTCCCGTCGGCGGACAGCCTGGTGACGGGGTTGTCCTTCTGGTACTGGCCGATCGCGTCGATGATCGGGGGCTGCATGTCGAGGCCGAAAACACCGAGCGCTGAACCCAACTGGCCCGAAATGACACTGTCGGCGACACCTCCGACTCGCTCACCCAGCGACGTGCCCTTCGTGTTGTCGTAGCTCCCCAACACCCCTTTGTTGCCGGCGAGGAAGTTGTCGATCGACGATCGAATGCTGCCGCCCGCGAGCCCACCGAGTTGACCCGAGAAGGGTGCCCCACCGAATGTGTAAGCGGGGCCGTTGATCTTGTCCTGCTCCCGCTGTTGTCTCGCCTGCTCCCGCTGGAGCTTCTTCTGATCCTTGATGCGGGCGTCGCCGATCTTGTTTTCGGCGTCCGTGATTCTTCCGTTCGCTGTGTTGAGGGCGTTCTGCGCATCCTGCACCCGGTTCTCGGCAGCCAGAATCTGCGATGGCTTCGACTTCGGGTCGGCTTTGATTCGGGTGAGGTCGTCTTGCGCGTCGCTCAGGCGGTCCTGGGCGCGTTGGGCGCCGGCGCGAGCGTTGGTGACGCGGGCGTTGGCGCGGTCCTCGTTCGAGGCGCCGGCGCCGAGTGTCGTTGTGCCGGGGGCACCGCGGGCGGTGTCCAACTTGCGTTGCGCGGACCTGACGTCGTCCTCGAGTCGGCGGATGCGGCGGTTCTTCGCCGCCTGCTGGTTGTTGCGGGCCTTCTCTGTCTTCCCGGTGATCGGTGCGTCCCTGGCTTCCTTCAGGCGCGTGTTTGCGAGGTTGAGGTCGCGTTGTGCGTCGTCGATCTTCGCCTGGTCTGGGCGGGCGCCGAGGTTGCTTGGGCGGGCGTTCGGATCGCCGAGGGTGGGTGTGATCGTTGACGGTGCCGGCTGCCCGGTGCCCTTGCGCTGGATGCCGCGGCGCAACGCGTCTTCGTTTTCGCGGCCGAAGTTCTGGCCGGCACCGGCCCCCCACGGCGACCCGCCCGACTTGTTGAAGATCTTCGCCGCGATCTCGGCCTGCTGCTCCGGGGTGGCACCCATCGGTGTCGGCGAGTACTTGGTGCCGCCGTGGGCTGCCCATGTCTGCGGTGTGATCTGGAAGTAGCCTTCGGCTTCGTTGCCACCGGAGTTGGCGTCCTTGATCTGCTGCTTGATGTTTCGGCCGCCGGACTCGCGCTTCATCAGCTTGTCCCACTCGGGATCTGTTGACCCAACCGTGCCGTCTGGGTTCTTCTTCAGCGGGATGGTGTCGACCGTCGACGGCTGACCGCCCACCGGTGCCGGGGTCCCACCGAGTGTCGGCGTTACAGGTGATCCGCCGCCACCGAGGTTGCTGGGCCAGTTCTCCACCCACACCGGGACCACACCGGCCTTGTCGGCTTCCTCCGCGCTGTTGAACTTGCTGCCGCCACCCGAGTTGCCCCACGACGGCGACCCACCAGACCCGTTCCCGACACCCGAACCGATCGGGGTACCGGCCCCACCGGACGGAGCCCCCAGGTTGTTTCCGAGCCCGTTCGGGGATGGGGCCGCTCCGCCGGTCACCGCGCCGGCAGGGACCTCCTTGTTCGCCATCACATGGATGTGATTGCTGTGGTCGCCGAACACCACACCGGACCCGTAGATCGGGATCGCATCCTTCCCCGAGGCTTCGGTGCCGCCGATGTTGTAGTAGCACCACTGGCCGCTGCCGCCGCCGTAGATGATCTGGCCGAGGTCGAGTTGCTTGCGGTTCTGGAACAGCCACGCGGCGACGTCGTCTCGGTTGTCGAGATCCAACGCCATGCCCTTCGGGTGGTATCCGCCGTCGTCGAAGTGATCCGTCTTGGCGGAGGTGATCGCGACGTCGGGGAACTTCCGCCGAACTTCCTCCGCCAACGATTTGTTCACGGTTCCGCCACCCATGCGCTGCACCTCGTCGGGCTTCAGTAGCGGCCCACCGGCGGCCAGGTGCTGGACGCCGAGGCCGCCGCCGTTGATTGCCGACAGGATCGGCAGAATGCCGAACGTGTCTTTCGGTGGCACCCAGAACTCGCGGTTTGAGACGGCCGCGATCTTCCGGCCGCCGAACATTCCGGCGATCGAATCCGATGTGCCCGAGCCTGCACCCCGAATGATGCGGCCGTGTGGTGCCAGTGCTCGCAAGAGTGCCTGGTGGCGTGCGGTCGCTGCGGCGTTCACCACGAACCCGCCGGGCTGCAGCGGGAATCGGCCACCCGCGAGCAGACCACCCTGGCGTAGATACGGGATGTCAGGTGTGGACAGTTTCTGTCCGCCGATCTTGAAATCGTTGTCCCCTGGCAGGGGGTTGGGGATCGTGATCGTCGGGACGGTGAACTCGAGGTCGTTCCACTTGCGGACAATCCAGTTGATCGCGCCTCTGAACGCGTCCTTCAGTCCGTCCCACATACCGGATGCTGCGGTCCGAATCCGTTGCGGCAGGCCTTGTATGAATCCGACGACCTTTCCGAGGTTCTCGGGGACGCTGGTGGCGAACTCGACGATCTTCCCCACCACGGTCGACACGAAGTTCAGCCACCCGGACTGCATTCGGGTCACGAAATCGATGACCTGACCAATCACCGGAATCAACGGAGTGATGTACGGGATCATGTCGGTGAACGCCTGGGCCAGATCCAACAGCAGCGGCGACAACTGGATGACGATGTCGACCATCTTCGGCAGCAGCTCGACAGCCATCTTCACCAGATGCGGGATCAGCGGCGTCAGTTGAACTATCAGGTCACCCCACGCCTTCGCCATGTCCGCGATGACCGGCGCGAGCGCCTCGATGATCCTGACGAGCGATTCACCGAGCAACGGGATCAGCGGCTCAACCTGCGGCCAGATCGACGTCCACGCGTCACCCATCGTCTTGAGCAGCGGGACAAGCGCTTTCAACGCGCTCGCCAGGATGTTGCCAAGCTGCTCAGCCAGTGACGCGAGGATGGGTGACACGGCACGCAGCATGTCCGAGATCGGGCCGATCGCTGGCTGTAGAGCTCGGAAGGCCTGCGCGAGTCCGTCGGCGAGTGCCGACACGACGGGCGCCAAAGCCTTCACCAACTCGCCGAGGATCGGGCCGGCCAGCTCGACGAACGAGGTGATCATCCGGCCGAGTGAGGGCATCACCGATGACAGGGCCTGGCCGAGGGTGACGAGGAAATCGGAGATGGGTCCGAGCGCTGGTGCAAGCGCGGTTGCCATATCCGAGATCAGTTGTCCGAGAACGGGTAGCACTGGTTGTAGGGCGTTGGACAGGGACGTTCCGAGGGTTGTCAGTCCTGGCACCATGTTCGCGATACCGGTGGCCAACGATTGCAGCAGCGGCCCGATCGTCGGCATCAGCCCTTGCGCGAGCGTGGTGAACGCCGTCACCGTCGTGCCGAGCGCCGGCGCGATCTGGGTGAGCATCTGCCCGAACGATTCGAACCACGACGTGTCCAAGCTGGCAAACGCCGTCGAGATTGACGTCAGGATGTTGCCGAGGCCCGCGCCGATCGTCGACATCGCGGGAGCCGCGTTCGCCGCCATCTGCACGAATTGCTGTGTCGCCATAGCGATATGCGGAGTCAGCGACTGAACCAGACTGATTGTCCCGCCGATGACGGTCTGCAACTGCGGCGCCACAGTCAGCAGGGTTTGCGACATCGTGGTGCCGGCCTGCCCGAGTACGGTGGCCAGTTGGCCGATCTGCGGGGTCAGCCGGCCCAACAGTGTGGTCAGGTTCGCGAACCCGCCCTGCAGTGCGGTCGCAAAGTTCAACTTGATGGTGTTCGACAGCGAATTCCACTTCGTGAGAAGTGGACCCATCATCTGGCCGATCCGGGTGAGGACTGCCTCGTTTTCGGCTTCGAACTGTTTGTTGAACGCCTTCGCTGCGTCCTTCAGCCCGGCCATGCCGACGGTGAGCGTTGCGATCGCGGGGATCGCGGTCGCACCCAGCGCGGCGAACCCGCCCGCGAGCGCACCGACTGCGCCGCCGGCGACACCGACCGCACCACCGAGACCACCCAACGCGGCCGTCGCCAACCCGGTGACCGCCGCGATCTTCGTGATGGTGCCGATCAACGGCAGCAGACTCTTTGAGTCCGTGTCGACCTTGAGGCTCTGTCGTGATCCGAGACCGCGCTGCACCTGGCTGATCTGCCGCCGGAAGTCAGTGAGACCACTCTCGTCGATGCGTATCCGCACAATAAGGGGGTGGCGGTCAAGGTAAGCCTGCATAACCTCGCGGAGCGCGCGCAGTTGGCTCATTGCTCGAGCGGACTGGAGGTCAACGCGCACCGACAGGTCGGTGTTGATGCCGCGGAGGTCGCGGCGCATCTCTGTCACCGCGCGGCGCGTGTCGCGGCGCATCCGGTCGAGTTGACGTTCGTAGGCGTCGGCCATCCGCTCGAACGAGCGTGAAGCATGCGCCTGGAGCTGATCGAAGTTGCGTTGCGCGGCGCGCGTCGCTATCTGGGTCGATCGCTGCAACCGCCGACGCAGCTCGTCGTCGACGCCTGACCAGTCCAGTTCGACGCCGACGCGAGCGCGAGCCCACTCACCGCCAGGACTGGTCACGTTGCCTCCAAGACAACGCGCCCGGCCCTCGGCCAGCAGCGCGAACTACTGCTATGTGTGGTCCAGCGTATCCGAGGCAGGTGACACGGGACTGCCAGAAACGCGGTGGCACCCAACGGCCGGCGGCTCCTACGATGACTCACGGCGATCAGAAGGAACCCGACCATGAGCACCTGCAGCGAAAACACGATATGGATCGACAGGCTCGTGACGGTGACCACGGCCGACGTCGAGCGGGTCGTCGCCGCCACACTCGATTCGCACCCTGATCTCACCTGGCGTGGCTGGTATGTGTCGGACCAGGACGAGCGCGACGTCGTGCCGTCGGCGGGGTGGTGCGTCGTGCTGGAGAGCGCACCCTACAAACTGGGCCGGCTGGTGAAGTACGCGATCGCAGACGCCTACGGCATGCGAGTCCGACTCGAAACGGAGATCCCCGAAGACGAGATCTGCGAGAACGTCACCGTCTGGGTATTCCGTGACCGGCCAGACCTGACGGTGGGTGTGGTGCGCGAGCTGGCAGAGAGGGCAATCGCAGGCTGCGAGCGTGACGGACTGGTACCGCTTGGTGCATGGCCGCGAATCGAGGTGTGGAACCCTGACGAGTGGCCGCTGGCGGTCGAAGTGGCAGGCCTCGGCGAGCCGGCGGGGCCTGCCGTGGCTCGCCGGGTCCGGGCCGCTGTGGGTTCGACCCTGCGGGTGCGCGCGTTCGTCGGCTACGACTGTCCACAGATCGATTGATCTCAACACGCCCGGATGCGCGACACGCCGTTCTTGAGAACAGGTTTCGGGGCAACGTGATGGCCCGCCACAGCAGCGAGATCGATACGGGCTGACCGTGAACACAGGTTGCAGTTGAACCGCAGCCTTCGTTAATCACTAAGTACCACAACATGATTCGCGCTTGACGGTTTCAGATGCGCAGCTATTGTTGCCCGCATGAACCAGCACAGAAGTTCCCAGCAGAGCACCCCATACAGCACCTGCGGCCCGGCAGGGTGGCGCCGCAGCCGGCCCGGCCCGATCCGAACGTCATGCACACGCACCACCACACCTGACGAGCCCAACGGCATGAGCCCGGAAGCCGCAGCCTTGCTCGACCGGATCCGGGCACGCCGCGTCACCGAACCCACACCGCCGCCCCTGAGTCGGCGCCAGTCCCGCCTGATCGTGGGGATCATCGGAGATGCGCGATGAGCGGCCATCTCGACCAGTGGGTCGTCCACCTGCAGGCAGAAGGCAAGATTGTCGCGGTCGCGGCACGCATGCCGGTATCCGGCTACTGGTTTCCCTCGCAGCGCGCCAGGCACCTGGGTGGACGCGAAGTGACGCAACGGATTCGGCTGCACATGATCCGCCAACGCGTCCCCGGCACCCCGCATTGTCTGCGCCACCACTACGGCACCGAGCTTGTGCGAGGCGGCGCCGACCTGCGAGTCGTCCAGGAACTGATGCGGCACTCATCGTTGGCCACGACCGCGATCTACACCGCGGTGTCCGACGATCGGAAACGGGAAGCCATCGAACGCCTGGCGCAACGCCCACGCCCTGACCTGAGGATCGCACGATGAGCCGCCCCGCAAAGCCAGTGCGCGCAGAGGTCGTCGACGGGTGGACGCGGCCAATCGAAAGGTGGGCCAACGCATCCCGAGCCGATGGCATAGCGGAGTCCACAGTTCGCACGCGGCTCACGTGCGTGCAGAACCTTGCCCGCGCGCTCCAAGACACGGCGCCCGATCCGACAGCGGTGACCGGCATGGTCCTGCGGGACTACGTCGACGCGCGCACTTGGCAGCCCTCCACATATCGCAACAACGCGAAGGCGATCCGTGCGTTCTACCGGTATCTGCACGACCAGGGCATCATCGATATCGACCCAGCCCGCCTCCTCCCGGTCGCGATCACCGGAAGCGCCGCGGACCAGATGCGGGCTCGCGCACTCGCCGCCGCTGACAAGCCGGTGATCACGGGCCCACCACCACTTCCCGTACCGGCCGAGTGGGCGGCCTGGATCGAAGACTTCCGCCGGTACTGCCGTGCAGGTGGCCGCACCGAACAGTCCATCCACACCCGGATGTCGCAGCTGCGGACGTTGGCGCGTTCACTCGACCCGGTCACGCCAGCCGAGGTGACGCTCGACGACCTGATCGACTACCTTGCCGATCGTCCCGACTGGGCGTTGGAGACCCGCCGCAACGTGCGCGGCTCGATGCGCGCGTTCTTCGCCTGGGCATACGCAGACGGCCGGGTCCCTCAATCGCCCGCTGAACGGCTGCCGAAGGTGAAAAACGGCCACGCCGTACCACGCCCGGCGTCCGAGTCGGCGTACGTGGACGCACTTGCCCGAGCGGACGACCGCAGCCGGCTGATGTTGCGCCTGTCCGCCGAGATCGGCTTGAGGCGCGCCGAAGTCGCTTGTGTGCACTCCCGCGACATCATCCGTGACGACGACCAGCTGTGGTGGATTCTCGTGCACGGCAAGGGAAACGAGGAACGCATGCTGCCGCTGCCGAACAGTCTTGCCGCAGAAATTCGTGCCTACCTGGCCGACGCCGGTGGGTACTTGTTTCCGGGTGCCGACAACGGGCATCTGTCCGCCCGCTACGTGGGGTCCTGGACACGGCGGCTGCTACCGGGGGGTGTCACGATGCACCAATTGCGCCACCGGTTCGCCACGGCGGCGTACGCACAGTCACGGGATCTGCTCACTGTGCAACAGCTACTCGGGCATTCCTCGCCGAAGACAACTCAGCGTTACGTCGCCGTGGATGGTGCGGTGATGCGTGAGATCGTCGAATCGGTTCAGCGGGGAACACGAGGTCGGGTCCGGGCACCACTCGGTTCGAATGCTCCACGGGTGCCTGGGGTGCCTCAGGCTCCGGCGACGATTCGCCGCGCAGCAGTGCCCACGGGACTGGCCAAACCCGTCCCGAGTGTCTGGTGTCCGCTGATCGACGGGTTCCTCAGCTACCTGCGCGAGGACGGGTCACCGGAGTCGACGGTCACGACCCGCCGTCACCAGGTCGAGCGGTTCGCCCGGGTGATCGGCGCGGTCCCATCAGAGTTGACGTCCGACATGGTCAACGACTATCTGGCCGAACAGGGCTGGACGCTGGAAACGCGACGCGGGCACCGCAATGCTGTTGTGGCGCTGCTCAAGTGGGCGCACCGCGCAGGATTGCTCGACCGCAACGTCGGTGTCGGCGTGCCCAAAGTGCCGGCGTTCGCTGCAGTCGAGTCACGGCCGAACCTGGACGGAGAGGTTGCAGGGTGACCGCCGGTGACGCGATGGCCGAGATGCGGGTATTGATCGCAGCGGAGGCCGCGGCCGCGGCAGCACTGTTCGGCCCGATTCCGTCGTGGTTGTCCGAGTATCCCGCCGACTACACACAGCAGGCTGACGGCTCGTGGACACGCGAATTCTGTTTGTTCGTAGGGGAGATCGTCGTCGTGTGGGTCGACGAAACCGAGACCGGTTCACGGGTTGTCGATGCCGCGGTCATGGAGAATCGGCCCTGGTCGGCGAAGACGCCAACGGTGTTGCGCGAATATGCGGCCGAGCTCGAACACGCCGCAGATGTAGTCGGGCATGCGGTTTGGCTGATCGAGGGAGAACCCTGACAACGAATGCGGCGCTGCTGGGACAGCGCCATGTGGTATGACGAAATGGAGATGACTGTGACTTCTGCCGTGACCACGCTGAATGATGCCATTCGGCGGGCTCAGGCTGCGCGCCCGGACCGGATCGTCCTCGCCTACGGATGGGAAGACGACAACACATTCCTTCTGTCGACGCACAACCCCAGCTACCCCGAGAACATGCGCGATGAGGAAGAAGACGGCCTGATCATCTGTGTATCCAAGAGTGACGCAGCGGTCACCTCTGGTGCATACCTCCAGTTCATGCAGGCCATCTCGTCGATGCGTGAAGTTGGTACTGATGGTGGGTGATTCGCTGACCGCCGCGTTGACCGCGTCGGGTGTCGTGTACGAGCTCGGGGACTTCTCGGATCCGCACCTCGACGGGCCGACTGCTCTGCAGGTCGACGACGACGGCAACGTGCGTGGCCATCTGGCGTGCTGGGATACCCCGCACATCGGATATGCCGATGTCGTCACCCCACCACGAACGGCGTCGGGGTATCAGTTCTTCCATCAGGGTGTGGTCCGCACCGCTGCGGGTGATCTACCGGTCGGGAAGCTGACAATCGGCACCGGACACGCAGGACCGAACGGCGACCATCTGGCCGCCGCCGCGCACTACGACAACACCGGCTCCACGGTCGCGGTCGTCCGCGCGGGTGAGGACGCGCACGGCATCTGGCTGGCCGGGAAGATCGTTCCCGGCACCGCCGACGTCCGTATCGACGAACTCCGCCGATCCTCGGTGTCCGGGGACTGGCGCGACATCCGCCACAACGGCCAGTTCGAGCTCGTCGCGGCGTTGGCGTGCAATGTGCCCGGATTCCCGATCCCCCGCACGGAGGCACTGGCGGTGGTGTCGTCCGGGGAGGCCCATGATTCGTTGCGCAGCACCCGGTCTCGTCGTGGCCGGGTGTGCGAATGCGGTTGCGGTCAGGCCGTCGAAGAGTCTGTCGAAGAGTCTGCTGTGGCGTCGTTCGCTGCTGCCAGGCAGCGGGCACAGTACGCGGTCGGCACCCGGCCCGGGTCGCACATCATCCTTGCTTCCGGCTGGGAAACCCCCGCCGCGTACATCGTCGCGACGGCCGATCCGTGGTTGACCGCAGGCGCGTCATATCCGTATGGCTGGCGTCGGGTGGTGCGTGTCGACAAGCGAACCGGTGCAACACGAATCGCCACCTACCGGCAGCTCGAGGACCAGATCGTCGCCGCGACACCCATCCAGGCCAGACCAGCAACCGAGGCAGTGAGACCAACGGTTGTCGTCCGGGGAGACGACCATTCCCGAATATCGGAACGCTAGTCGTACGGTGCCGCTACTGTGCACCAGCATGAAACGTGTCGTGTTTGCCCTGCTGGCCATCGCCGGAGCCGTCGTCCTCGCCTCACCAGGTAGCGCGATCGCCGCACCCAAGCTGCCGTCTCATCCCGCACCAGCTGGGGCCACAGTCCGCTACGACTTCACCGCGGACGCCGCCCTGAACGACATCACCTACTACGGGCGTGACGGCAAGCTGGTGACGCGCACGAACGTACGGTTCCTGCCGGCGCCGATCTCGTTCGGTGCGTTGCCGAAGTACAACTACACCGTGACGTTCCGAGCGTCGAAGAGCCAGAAGGCAGGGTCACGCCTCGACGCGCACGGCGCATACGCCCACTGCCAACTCCAGGTGAAGGGGCGTACCGTCGCAGCGATCACCAACCCGAGCAGCGGTGTCGCGAAGTGCTGAGGCGGCCGTCAACTGGTCGAGCGGCCGGCGCGTTCGCGGCTGTCGCCGCCTTGCTGAGCTTGGCAGGCTGCAGCACCGACAACGACGACACCGCCGCCACGAGCAGCAGCGCGATCACCCTGCCCGAAACCATCGCGATCGACACGGAGTCGGTGCTGCGCGATCTACCGGTAACCGCTGGCAATGTGGTGACCACCGTCAACAATGCTCGCGGCCAGAACTTCACGCCGACACCGGGTTACGAAAGCTCCGAAGACGTGGCGCAGTACTACGACGACATGACAGCGGTGTGCAAGACGCGGATCAGACGCTCGGCGTTCCGAGCGGACTTCCTCGCCCGCGTCGTGCCGATGATCGACGACGCACAACCGGAGCGCGTCACAGCTCAGGTGGACGGGAACACGGCGACCGCGTACGTCGAGCAGACCTCGGGCCGAACGCTGGCGATGCGCTTCGATGTCGAGCCGATCAACTCCGCCGAGCATGCCTGCAATCCGGATGGGACGATCGCGATCTCGATTTCGGCCACCACTCCGCCATCTTCGGCAGCGGCACCTTCACCCACCCAGTAGACGCACGGCCGTATCAGACGGTCACCCACACACCGCTGCGATCTCGCCGGTACACATACGCCGAGTGGCCACGTTCAGTGAGGGCATCGCGGAGTTCAGCCAACGTCAGGGGTTCGCCGTAGACGTCGCCGAGGGTCGGGATGTGCAGCTTCCATAGCGGCACAACCCGATCCGGTGTCGAGGTCATTGCATAATGACCGCGTTGTTGGTGCCCGGCACGGTGTGTCGGGTGCGGTGCTCGTATTCGGTGGCGGCTCGTATCTTCGCGATCTCGCGGCGGGTGTCGTGTTCCGCAACGTCTGCAGGTGTGGCAGTGCGCCGGTCACCGACGAACCGGAGCAGGATGCGAGCAGCTTTCGTGGTGCGTGCGTCCGGGCGGCGGCCGAGCAACGTTTCGATGTCGTCGGCCAACCACACCGCGTCGCCTCCCTCGGCCGGCTCCCATTCGCCGTTGCGCCACAACCACGTCTGGCCGTCATGGTCGATCACTTCACGTCCCCGCGCGCCGTAGCAGTGGCGTGCGACCCAGAACGCCGCGATGTCGCGAGTCTCGGATTCGTCGGGCATCTCGGTGGGCCAACTGGCCGGCGGCATGGTGGGCCGCTCGGGGGTGGCGATCCGTTCGGCGTCGACCGTCGGGAGTTGGTCGTCACCCGCAAGGCGTAGCAGGCCGTCGAGGGCGTACCACGCTTCGGTCGTGCGTTCGGGTGTCATCCGATGCCCGAGACCGTGCCCTGACATCGCGACCAGCGCGCGAATCTTGCTCGCAGGCACTGGCTGCCACTGGCCGCGGATGTCTGGCTGCATGTATCGCGGGCCGGGCTTGTGGAGGATGGTGTGTCGTCCGGTCGGGTAGGTGAGGTGTTCGGCGAGCGTGCGGGCGGCCACCTCGTCGGCGTCGAATTCCGGTGGGCTCGCTGGTTCGGGTGGTGTGGCGTCGACGGCCGGTGCGTCTTCGGTGTGGCTGTCGGGTTTCGGGCGGCGGAATTTCATTGGGTCCCTTTCGTTCGGTGGATGTTGTCGTGGTGGGCGAGAGCGGCTTCGCCGATCGTGTGCGTGAGACCGCGGCGCCGGGCCAGATCGGCCGGTGTCGGCGCCTGCCGACGTCTCCCGGTGTCCGCCCGACCAGGGCGCGCAATGGGCTGAGAAGCGTTGTCACTCATCGGAGTTGTCCTCTCGATTGATGATCGAGTCATTGATGATCGAGTCCAGGGCCGGAGTGTCGGGCAACTCGGCTCCGGAGCACAAGCACAAGGACGCGCCTTCGCAATGCGATCATCACTTCCGCCTCGTCCCGCACACAGTGTCGGAAGAGTTGATGCCCGGCACTCCGGAGGCGGTCAGAAACACGCTGGTACTTGTCCAGAATCAGGGCTGGACTAACCACGCCGCCGAGAGCGGTTCTGACCGGCGAATTCTGGACTTGGTCTGGACTACTGCGCCGCCCGACGGCGGGCTGACCGGCCCCCAAATCGTCGACCTCGCCAAGGATGAAGGCATAGCCAAGTCGACCGTCTACGGAGCGATAAACAGGCTGGTCAAGAGCGGAAAACTCAAGAACTCGGGGACCGAGAAACGAGCCAGATACATCGTGTCTGCGGCTGCTCAGGCAGATATGGAGCAGCCGCAATGAAGTCCACCAGTCCAACCGGAGTCCAGGCGTATTCCAGTCCAGTCAGAAGTAGTCCAGTCCAGCCCCGCCCCCTAGGGGGCTGGACTTCTGGACTTGGACTACCGGACTTCAAGAAACTCGCGGTTTCGAGGTTGAGTCGATGACCACACCATCTGATCCCCCGGCAGGCTGCCCAGTGTGCGGCGCGGAATCCGTGTACGTGCTCAGTCTCGCCCGGTTCGTCCACTGCGACGGCGCAGCGAACGACACGTGCTGGGCCTACCTGCGCCGCCGGCAGCCGCTTCTCTATCGCCCGACCATCGTGAGCGACGCCGAGGGAACCCCGATCGTCGTTGACGCGGATACCGGCGACCCGGTCCCACGAGTGCTCAATGCGTCGAATGCACCACCACCCGACCACCGCGACGCCAGACGGTTCTACGAGAAGCTCGTCGACGACGTGTGCAGCGTCGAACTGGCCGACGTCGGACTCACAGGGTTCGAGCTCGCTGAGACCGTCGACTCCGACGGTTTTCGCCAGCTGTGGATTCTGGATCGAGCGCAGCTCGGCAAGCCTGGCACCGACCACGGCAACCAGCGCCCACACCACGAAGGCTGGGGCATGCTGCCTGCCGGAGTTCGTGAGGCCGTACGCGCCGCCCCGTTGCGCTGCGGCCGCCGACGACGCGACGGCGGAGCTTGCCGCGCCATCGTCACCCACCGCGGCGACGCCTGCTCCTGGCACCGGATCGAGCAGGAGGCCGACCGATGACCGTAGCCAAGGTGTGCAAGCAGTGCGGCGCACCCGAAGCCCGCTTCCCCGGCCCGCGGTGCTACCGCTGCCACCGCGCCCGCCGCAAAGCCATGAGCGCCGTCGAGCACGGCCGACACGTCACGAGGCAGTACGAGCTCGCTGACGGCGACTACGACCGTCTGCTGGTCGCACAGGGCGGCCGCTGCGCCATCTGCCTCACCGAACCCCGCGGCCGGCGCCTCGCCGTCGACCACAACCACCAGACCGGTCAAGTCCGCGGCCTCCTCTGCGACAAATGCAACCGAAAGCTCCTCGGCCTATGGTCCCTCGCCACACTCCGCCGAGCCGTCGCATACCTCACCAACCCACCCGCCCGAGAAATCCTCGAGCAGGCCACCCAGAAGGAGAACACCCGATGAAGTCACCCAACGCCGCCGTCGACGCGCTCGTCCACGCCTCCGCCAGAGCCACATCCACCCTTGAGTGGACCCTGTTCCAACTCGGCTGCGACGGCGCGCTCACCAATCACGAGACCGAGCAAGACTGCCTCGACCTGGCCCACGACGACCTCGTCACCAACATCGCCATGTTCGACCGCTACAGCGACGGGCGACCGGTCCACGCAACCGTCGACATCGAGGCCGGCCGCGTCTTCGACTACATCTTCCCAGCCCTATCCCCGGTCGACGCTGGCGAACGACTCGTCGTCGACTCGCCCCTGCCACACGATCCCGGCACCCCGCCACGCGGCACCTACCGGGTACTCGTCGACGACCACGCCGGCACCATCCGCGTCGAAGTCCTCGAAGACCCCGTCCTGCGGATCGTCACACCCGTCCTGCGGATCGTCACACCATGAGCATCCCCGCTGACGACTTCAACCTGTGGCTGACCTACGACGCCGACGGCCAACCCGACGGCATCGTCAACCCCACAGCCATCTACGCAGCCGCCGGACAGCTCGCCTACGCGATGACACTCGCCAACGGCGACACCAGCACACTCAACACGATCGCCCACGCAGCAACCCACAGCCGAGACCCACACGAGGTCGCACGCATCACCGCGGCTGGCAGTGGATGTGCGCCATCAGATCTGATCCGTCCATGCGGAGGTCTGACCAGACACCGCCGTCCCACGCGGTTGCGCCACGCGGATTCGTACCGTTGCGGCCGTTGTGATGGATCACCAGTACCGTGCAGCCGTTTGCGTCGACGATCCGTTCCGCGGCAGCGACCGCTCGAGCCTGTTCGGTGTTGCTGTTCTCGTCGAGACCGATCGTCACCTTCGAGCGGGTATCGAGAATGACGAGCCCAGCGTTGACCTCCCGTGCCAGTTGTTGCGCCTCGCTGACGTCGAGGAAGCTGCCGAGTTGGATCGGCGTCGGCAGGATGAACAGTCGGCCGTCGAGTGTCTTCGGATCTGCGCCGTTGAGCTCGCACACCGCGAGGATCCGGGGCAGCAGACTTGAGGCGCCCTCAGCCGCGCAGTAGACGACGTTGGCGGCAGTCGGCACCTTGTGGTCGTCGAGGTCCATGCCGAGGGCCACAGCAACCGCTACCGCGACTGCGGCGAAGCTCTTGTAGGAGCCAGCCGACGCTGAGAGTTGAGCAAGCGTGCCGCGGTACAGCAATCCGGTGACCAGAGCGGTCGGTGGCTCGAGTCGTGCAAGCTCGCTGACCGTCAGGAGCTGACTGCGCAGCGGGACTCGCGAGGGCCTGTTGTCACCGCTGCCATCGCCTGACTGCGTGTCGGGCTCATCGGGTGGCGGCACGTCGGCGTAGGGGTCGACGCCGTTGTGGCCGTACACGGCTGCTGCGAGCCTGGCGCGGGTTTCGGCGGGCGTCTCTTCGCCAGGCATCATGAGGCGACTCGCTTCGCCCACGGATGCTGCTCGGCGAACTGACGGCGGTCGCGGATCCGGCGGGCTTCGGCCGCCCAGTCGTGTCCCGCCGACAGGTCGTGTGACATCTCACGCAACCGCTGGCATGCGAGGGCGTCTTCGGCGGCGAGCTGTTGTGCGAGAAGTGCTGGGAGCATGGCGGTTTCGATAGCCCATGCCGCCCCGGCACGCACCATCGACGCGAGCTTGGCTGGGTCGTCGTCGGCCAGGGCGCACCACTGCGCGGAGCCGACGGTCGGGATGTAGTCGAGGCCGAGCTGAAGTTCCGCGGCGAAGCGAGTTACCGCAACAATGTCAGTGCCAGTCGTATACTGAGCAACGAGCGAACCACCATCCGACAGCTCACTGCACCGCCCCGGTCCCACGCCGGGGCGGTGTTCTTTCTCAGCCACTGTGGTGGCCCTTCCTGTACTGCGCCCGGCCCTCGGCCAGCGGCGTCCGATGGACGTTGCTGCGAGCTGGTTAGCGAACAGTTGAAGGGTCAGTCACTCTGCTGGCCAACCACTTTCGGACATCTTCAGGGCGGTAGCGAACCGAACCCGGACCGAGCCGGATGAAATGGGGCCCCCGGTTGCGGCTTCGCCAGGTCGCGAGAGTGGCGATGTGCACATGGAGGAACTCTGCGCACATCTTCGGAGTCCACAGCTCGTCGGTGGATGCGGCGGTAGAAGCGGGAGCAGCAGCGGCGGATTCAGATACAGCGGACACGGGTGACCGTCCTCAGTTCGAGGTTGGATCGCCCGGCCCTCGGCCAGCAGCGGCTTGCGTAGACAGCCTAACGCAACCTGTCGCGGTCGTTCACTATTATCCGTAGTGCGTGTCGAGAGAGTAGGTACCGCTTATGGCGAGACGACGCTTCGAGATCGGCGAGATGGGCAAGATCAGCCGTGTGCAGATCGAGCCGGGCAGGTGGCGCGCGAAATGCCGTGTGCGGTGCCGAGATGGCCGGCTTCGACTCGTGCAGGCCGACGCCACGTCCGGTGCGCGTGCCGAGACAGCAGTGATCAAGCGAGCGGCCGAGGTGGCGGTTTCCTCTGCACGCGGCACGTCTGGAGCCCAGTCGGAGTTACTGCCAACAACGACGGTGCGGGTTCTCGCCGAAACATGGATCTCTCGAATCGAGGACAAGAGCGACGTCGCTCCGCAGACTGTCGCCGAGTACCGGCGGTACGTTCTGCTCATTTGCGGTGGGCTCGGGGACCTTCAGCTACGCGAGGTCACGCCTGGCACCCTCGATTGGTTCGTTTCGAACGAAGCGCCCGAGCAAGCCAGTAAGTCCCGGATGTTGCGAATGGCATTGCGGGGCATGTTTTCTCTGGCGATCAGGATGGACGCTTACGATGGTTCTAATCCGGCAGCTGAGGTTTCGGTTGCCAAATCGAAGCGAGACGCTGTGCGAGCCCTGACATTCGACGAACTCCGTGCGTACCGCGAACGAATTCGGGAGTGGGAGCACGACGCGGACCGCAGTCCGCACCGCGGTGGCCGTCGTCGCGCCCGCGGCATGCTGGACGTCGTTGACATTCAGCTCGCGACCGGCACGCGAATCGGTGAGCTTCTCGCTCTGCGATGGTCCGATATCGACCTCGAGGCCGTCACGCCTACGGCGACGATCAGCGGCACAGTCGTCCGATTACCTGGCAGTGCCGCCGACGGCGGTGGCCTCGTCCGGCAGCCGCACCCGAAGACGGACGCCGGCTGGCGAACAGTGTCGTTGCCTGGGTTCGCCGTCGCCACGTTGATGCGAATGAAGGTGGTCGCTCGTCCCAACCCTCACGATGTTGTCTTTCCGAGCGAGCGCGGAACACTCCGGGACCCACACAACGTCCGGCGGCAACTGCGGGACGCACGCGGCGAGCAGTTTGCCTGGGTGAAACCCCACACGTTCCGCAAGACAGTAGCCACGCTGGTGGAGCGGGAAGCATCTTTGGCGGACGCCGCAGCTCAGCTGGGCCACTCAGGAACCGACGTGACCACGCGCCACTACGTGCAGCGCGCGCAGGTCGCGCCCGATCTCACACGAGTTCTGGATCTGCTCGCACCGGGAGGGGCGTGATGTCGTCGTTCAGGATGCACGGCAACTGGGAAGAACGGCTCCGCCGAGAGGTTGCGTCATCGACGGAACGTACTGCGCAGCGGTTGCAGACCAGCCTCGACGAAGTGGCTGACTCCTACGGTGGCCGCCCGATCGATGAGGTCAAGGACGAACTGGCTGCCGCTTGGGCTTCGGCCACTGACGGGGGCACTATCACCGATCCGGAGCTTTCGACGTCGGCCGCTGTCATCAGTCGCGGAGGCCGATTACGAATCGAGAACGGCCGCCTGATCGCCTATGAGGCCGACGAACTGTAGTTACCGGACCCAACACTTATCCATCACTTTGCCATCGATCCCTCGCGATCCGTCGCTATGAAACGCTGCTGGTGCAAGGACCGAAACCCATGGACAAAGCCACACGAGCGTCGCATGCGATAGCGACGGATCGATGGGCACGGCAAGAATAGGTCAGGGGTTCGATTCCCCTGGGCGGCTCCATGTAATCGCACAATTCGCATGATCTGACGCGCGATATCGTCAGCCCGGTGACCACACCGCCGCCCACCGACCGCGAGGGCCTCGGCGCTCGGCTTCTCTTCGTGCTGGCGCTGCTCTCGGCGACCGCCCCGATCGCCACCGACCTGTACCTGCCATCGTTCCCGGAAGTGCAGGAGTCCCTGCACACCTCGACGACTATGGTGCAGCTCACCTTGACGGCCTTCCTGGTGGGCGTCGGCGTCGGCCAGGTGGTGTGGGGGCCGCTGTCCGACCGCTACGGCAGACGTCGGCCCCTGATCATCGGGTCAGGTGTCGCGGTGCTCGCCGGGATCGTGGTGGTGTTCGCACCCACCATCGAGGTGCTCATCGCGGCGCGCTTCGTGCAGGCTTTCGCGGCGGCTGCGGGCATGGTCACCGCCCGGGCGGTGATCGCCGACCTGCTGCGCGGCTTCGCGGGCGCCCGGTCGATGACGCTCATGATGACCATCCAAAGCCTTGCGCCGGTGATCGCCCCGGTCATCGGCGGGCTGCTCGCCGGGCAGGTGTCGTGGCGATGGGTCTTCGGCGTGATCCTGGCCGCGACCGTCCTGCAGTTCATCGGCGCCGTGACAACGGTCCCGGAGAGCCTGGTCGAGGCGAACCGGAAGGCCACACTCGGGCTGGGCGATCTCCTCGGCCGCTTCCGGCACCCGATCTTCCTCGCCTACGTGCTGACGCAGGCCTTCGCCCTCGGGACGCTGATGGCCTACATCTCGAGTTCGTCGTTCGTGTACCAGAAGGTCATCGGCACCTCGAGCACCATCTACGGGCTCGGGTTCGCCGTCAATGCACTGGGTCTCACGATCGGCGGCCTGGTCTCGGCGCGACTGTCCCGACGACACGTCCACCCGGCACATGTCGTGGGAATCGCCCTGCCGTTGATGATCGTCGGAGCGGTTGTCGTACTCCTCGTCGCACTGTCGTCGAATCCGGCGCTGCTGGTGATCCCGCTGTTTTTCACGGTGCTCTGTTTCGGCTTCGTCGCCGGCAACAGCGCAGCACTCGCCATGGAACACAGCCGCGACGCGGCGGGTGCGGGCAGCGCGGTGCTCGGCGGCGTGATGTTCCTCGTCGCCGGAATCGTCTCGCCGTTGGGCGGATTGGCGGGCGACGACACCGCCGTTCCCATGGGCGTGGTCATGTGCGGATCGGCAGTGCTGGCGACGCTGTGCTTCTTCGTCGCCCGCTTCTACGTCGGCCGGCACCCGGAGTCGGAGAGCGCATTCGCCCGACAATTTTAGCTTTGGTAACGAATCCTTGCCCGACGCAGACATGCTCTGTGAGTGAACTCGTGTCGTCGTGCAACCAGGAGAAGACCATGCGCAACCATCGGATTGTCCTCACGCTCGCCTCCATTGCCGTCGCCGCGGCATTGTCCATCGGATTCGGCAGCCGAGCCGACGCCGCGCCCGCACGCCCGTATCAGAGTTTCGACCTCGGCAATGCCTTCGCCGTCGGCGACAACTGCGTCGGCAAGGCGATGGGGGGAATCAACGTCTCGCCGGGACGCGGTACGGCGTGGGTCAGCGGAGGCTGGTTCGCCTGGACACCAAAGGTTCTCGGGCCGTGCTCGAATGTCGTCACCATCGCCTGGTACAACTTCGCCACCCATCGCAGCGGCAAACTCGTACGCCGACTCACCGACCGCGGGATGTTCAGCTACGACAACAGCATCGGCGCAACCCTGCGCGTCGGGTCGGGTCCCGTGCGCTTCAGGTTGGGTATCGGTGGTCGGTTGCTGACCGCGCCGCCGAAGCCGGTCACCGTGATCATGCCGTGACCCGTCAGTCCTCGATCAGCGTCGGATCGGTGGACAGTTCCACGTTCGCCCACACCTCGTGGTCGGTCGAGTCCAGTCGGTCGACGATGAAGCGCCGCACTCGATCTTCGTCCTCGACCCGCCAATCGCCCTGTCGCACAAGGAAGTCGACTTCGACGTAGAGGCGTCGTCCCAATCGCGTCGCGCGCACGATGGGCTTGGACAGCCCGTACTCGACGGCCGCATCGGTGGCGGCCGCAGCGATGACCTCGTTCAGTTCGCCCGCCGGCGCCGCCTCCATCAGCTCACGTATTCCCTGTCTCAGCAACGCAATCGCCATGGGCGCGATCGACGCCGACGCGATCAGGACCAGGATCGGATCGACATACGACGCGGCCGCCGCCGACCCGCGGCGATCGAGCACGACGGCCACCAGACCGCCGACCGCGACCATCAGACTCAGCAGCGCCCCGGCCCGCCAGCTCACCAGTTCGGCGCGCGCCAGTTGCGACACCCGCGCCGGCCGGTGCAGCACGACGATGACCAGGCCGGACGCCACCGCCGACACGACGCCATAGGCGACGACGCTGCCCGCCGCCGCACCGGAGCCTCCGTTAAGGATGACCGATACTGCGTCGGCGGCGCCGTAGACGAGCGTCGCCAGCAGCGCCGCCCCCTGCAGGCCGACGGCCAGCGGGGTCGCGCCGTGACGACCGAACGGGAACTCGGGCGTCGGCGCGGTGCTTGCTGCTCTGGCGGCCAGCAGTGACACGCCGACCAGCACGATGCCCGCGAGCATGTAGATGCCGTCGAACAGGATGACGCTCGCGCCGCTGAGGATGCCCCACAGCACCGCACCTGTGCCCAAGACCGCCGTGGCGATCAGGCTCAACACCAGCGCACGGCGCTCACCCGAGTCGGAGCCAACGGTCACGCTGTGAGCTTAGTGCTCTCAGCGGTAGTCGATGACGATGCGACCCTCGATCTTGCCCTCTTCCATCTGCCGGAACACGTCGTTGATGTCCTCGAGACGCGTCGTGGCGACGGTGGGTTTGACCAGGCCACGCGCATAGAAATCCAGCGCCTCCACCATGTCCTGGCGGGTCCCGACAATCGAGCCACGAATGGTGAGACCTTTGAGCACGACGTCGAAGATGGGTGCCGGGAAGTCGCCGGGCGGGAGTCCGACGAAGACGATCGTCCCGCCGCGACGTGCCATGCCGATCGCCTGTCCGAACGCCTCCGGATGCACGGCGGTGACCAGCACACCGTGCGCGCCACCGGTCTGTTCCTGGATCGCGGCTGCGACGTCGGGGGTCGACGCGGCGTTGACGGTGACCTCGGCACCGAGCTCGCGGGCGAGGTCTAGTTTGTCGTCACCGATGTCGACGGCGGCGACGCGCATGCCCATCGCCCGCGCGTATTGCACGGCCACATGCCCGAGTCCGCCGATCCCGGAGATCACGATCCATTGTCCGGGTTTGGTCTCCGACACCTTCAGACCCTTGTAGACGGTGACGCCGGCGCACAGGATCGGCGCCACCTCCACCGGGTCGCAGCCGTCGGGAATCCGCGCCGCGAAACGTTCGTCGACCAGCATGTAGGTCCCGAAGGATCCGTCGAGTGAGTAGCCGCCGTTCTGCTGTCGCTCACACAGCGTCTCCCACCCGGTCCGGCAATACTCGCAATGCCCGCACGCCGACCACAGCCAGGCATTGCCGACCTTGTCGCCGACGGCGATCTCGGTGACACCGGGCCCGACGGACACCACGGTGCCGTATCCCTCGTGGCCCGGAACAAAGGGCGGCGACGGTTTGACCGGCCAATCACCGTGCGCCGCATGAAGATCGGTGTGGCACACCCCCGAGGTCTCCAGCTTCACCAGCGCCTGACCGTACCCGGGTTGGGGCAGCGGGCGTTGGTCGATGGTCAGGGGTTCACCGAATGCCGTCACCACTGCCGCGGTGTAGGTCGAATCGGTACCGGTCATGTCACTCACCTCGTCGTCGAAGAATTGCGCATTGAAGAGCGGTACCCCTCATTGTCTGCGCATTCCGCCGACGCGGTGGCCGTTCGGGCCGGTCGGATCAGGCCCTCTCGCCCAGTTCTTCCGAACCCGTCTCGGGCGGTGTCGCATCGGACCTGGCCACGCCGTCATCGTCGGCGCCCGCGTCGTCGCTGCCGGCATCGTCGCCGGGATGGCCCACTCCGGTGCCGCCCTTGCCGGACTCCGCAGCACCCGATTCCTCGGCACCCGATTCCTCTGCGCCCGATTCCTCTGCGTCCCGATGGGCCAACGGGTCGTAACCGTCGACGCCCTCCAACACGGTCAGCTCGTTGTCGATCGCCGCCGAGACGGCCCGCGCCTCTTCCTTGACCTTCTTGATGAAGTCCGACATCGCACTCTCCCTGTACCTGTGTGGATGACCCCACTATAGATCCGCACCCGACGCGCACCGGGCCCGGTTGTTGTGGGCCCCGGACCGGCCCGCATACGGTGTCAGCCATGGTGGCGCGCCGACTTCCCGATCTCGCCGCGCTCGAGGTGGTCGTCACCGTCGGCCGGCTCGGCAGCATGGGTGCCGCGGCGCGCGAACTCGGCATGAGCCAGCAGGCGGTCAGTGCGCGGGTCCGATCGGTGGAACATGAGCTCGGCGTCGAGTTGTTCGCGCGTTCCCCGGCGGGTGTGGAGGCGACCGCGAACGGCGTCGTCGTCCTGGAGTGGGCCAACGCACTGGTGGAGCGGGCTGTCGAGTTCACTGCCGGCGTCGACTCGCTGGTTGCGGCCCGGCAGGCAACGCTGATCGTCGCCGCGTCGAAAACCGTTGCGGAATACCTTGTTCCGTCCTGGATCGTGACACTGGCCGGCCGCACCGACGCCAAACTGTCGGTGCGGCCGATGAATTCGACCGAGGTGCTCGACGCCGTGCGCGCCGACGACGCACATCTCGGCTTCATCGAGATCCCCGGTCCCACCAAGGATCTCGAGTCCGCACTGGTGTCGATGGACGAGCTGCTGGTTGTGTGCGCACCCGGCCACCCCTGGGCCCGAACCGGCCGGATCGGTGCCGACGAACTCGCCGCCACCCCGCTGATTCAACGTGAACCGGGATCGGGTACGCGGCTCACCTTCGAAGAGGCATTGGCGCAGAAGGGTTTACAAGCAACCGATCCTCTGATCGAGTTGCGCTCGGTCACCGCGATCCGCGCGTCCGTACTCAGCTCGCCGGCCGCGACCGTCCTGTCCCGGCTGTCGGTCGCCGAGGACATCACCGCCGGGCGACTGGTGCACGTCGAGGTCGACGGGCTGACCATGATCCGACCACTGCGTGCGGTGTGGTCGCCGCGCATCACACTGCGTGGGCCGGCGCGAGAGTTGCTCGAGGTGGCGACGACGCGCGCAGACCCAACGCGACGCTAGCGCTTGCGCATCGACAACCCGATGGTCGCGACCATCGCGTCGACCGCGAACTTGGGTTTGACGTTCATGTCGAGCGCCTCGCGGCAGGCGAGGACCGCCTCCAGACAGTTGAGCAGTTGTTCGGGCCGGGCGTAGGCGGCCATCGGGATCACGATGTCGTCGGTCTTGTCGGGATGCATCGCGGTCACCTTGGCTCCGACCCCCACCACGAGTGCGTCACGGAACAGGGCGGCGAGGTCGACGAGCGCGCGGTCGAGGACGTCACGCCCGACGCGGGTCTCCCGGGATTTCTGCCGCTTCTCCAGTTCCTTGATGGCCCCGGCCGTCCCACGAGGGGCACGGGCGGTGCCCTTGCCGGTTCCGCCCGCACCCAGAGCGGTCTTCATCTCCTCGATCTCGGGCTCGTTGAGCTCGGCGGCGATCGCCTTGGCGGCGGCATCGGCGGTGCGCACCAGATTCTCGGCCGCGGCGTAGGCGGTCTTCTCGCGGTTGGCATCGCGAGCCAGCGCGAGTGCCATCTCGCGTTGTTCGCGGGCCTCGGGATCACTCGCCAGTCGGCGTGCACGTCCGATGTGGCCACCGCAGACCGACGCCGCCCAGCGCGCCTGGTCTGGGTCGATGCCGTCACGTTCCACCAATACGCGTTCGATGTCGTGCGCCGACGGCGTCGCAAGTGCCACATGGCGGCAACGCGATCGGAGGGTCACCGCGATGTCCTCGGGGTCCACGGACGGTGCGCAGAGCAGGAACACCGTGCGCGACGGCGGTTCCTCGACGACCTTGAGCAATGCGTTGGCCGCCTGCTCGGTGAGCCGGTCGGCGTCTTCGACGATGACGATCTGCCAGCGTCCGGTACCCGGGCGCCGAGCTGCCGCCTGCACGATCTCCCGCATCTCCTTGACCGCGAGGCTCAACCCTTCGGGCACCACGTGCCGGACGTCGGCGTGGGTGCGACTCATCACCGTGGTGCACGCGCGGCATTCCCCACACCCGATGTTCGACGCGTCCTCGTGCTGACACTGCAGCGCGGCCGCGAAACAGGTCGCGGCCACCGACCGCCCACTGCCCGGTGGGCCGGTGAACAGCCACGCATGGGTCATCGATGCCCGGGCGGCAGAGTCGAAAGCGTCACCGGTCTGTTCGTCGGGCTCCCCGAACATCGACATCGCACCCGCGTCGCCCTCGTCGAGCCGGTTTGCCAGGCTGCGGGCGGCACGCGCTGCGGCGCGCAGATCGTCGGCGACGGCGTCCTGGCCGGTCAACCGATCGAAGACATTGGTCACAGGCACAGCCTAATTGGCTGCCCCGACAGGACGGCCGACAGCTTCGCCCGCAAGTGCCCGGCAAGGACATTTGTCACAGGTCAGACGGGCAGAAGCCCACCACCACGCGTTTTGGGGGCCCACGACGACGAACCCCTGTGCATTGTTGTTTAACAATTGCAAGCAGCCAGCTACCGTAGTTGGCGTGGTACGTCAGCGGTCGCAATGGTCAAAGGGCGTGCATCTCGCCCGTTGGCTGGTGCACACGCCCTGGCCGATCCTTGCCCTCGACATGCTGCGGGCCAACCTCATCGGCGCGCTGTTCACCTTTGCGTTCCTGCGGTTCGGCATGCCGCTGCAGGATTCCATCAGTCTCGACGAGATCACCGCGCTGAACCAGGTGATCTTCGCCGTCTACCTGATCATCGCGATGCTGGTGGGCGGTTTCCTGAGTATTCAGCTCTCGCTGCCGGTACTCGTGTGGCATCGACGACGAACGCGGCTCGACAACGAGTCGGCCCGTCGTCGTGCATTGGCACTCCCGATGTTGTTGTCCGCGGTGAACGCCGGCCTCTGGCTCGTCGGCGGCGTGCTGTTCACGCTGGTCAACCTCACGGTGTCCAACAAGAACGCCTTCATCGTCGCGATCGCCAGCTTCATCGGCGCGATGGTCACCTGCGCGCTGAGCTTCATGCAGGCCGAGAAGGTCCTGCGCCCGATCACCGTCGCGGCGATGGCCAACGACCCCGACAGCGCGACCGCCCCGAGCGTGACCGCGCGCATCACCGTCTTCTGGGTGATCAGCGCGGTGGCCCCGATGCTGGTGATCGTCGGCCTCATCGTGTTGCACCGGCTCGGGTTCATCGACTCCGACTCGACCGGTCTGGAACGTCCGATCCTGTGGATGGCGCTGTCGGCGCTGGCATTCAGCCTGCTGGCGATTTTCCGCGTGGTGTCGGCGATCAACGACCCCATAAAACAGCTGCGTCGCGCACAGAGCGAGGTCAGTGCCGGCAACCTCGACGTCGCCGTGAAGATCTACGACGGCAGCGACCTCGGTCTGCTGCAAGCCGGGTTCAACGACATGGTCGCCGACCTGCGCGAACGCCAGCAGCTGCGCAACCTGTTCGGCCGCTACGTTGGCGAGGATGTGGCCCGCAAGGCCATCGAGACCGGCACCGAACTCGGCGGTGAGGAACGCTACGTCGGCGTCTTGTTCGTCGACATCGTCGGGTCGACGCGGCTGGCCGTCAACCGGCCGCCGCGGGAGATCGTCGAGCTGCTCAACGAGTTCTTCCGTGTGGTGGTCGCAGTGGTCGGACGCCACGGCGGGTTCGTCAACAAGTTCCAGGGCGACGCGGCCCTGGCCATCTTCGGCGCCCCCCTAGATCTTGACGACTTCGCCGGGCGTGCCCTGGCGTCGGCCCGCGAGCTGCGCGCCGAACTGTACGAGACCCTGGGCGACACCGACATCGGCATCGGCGTCTCGGCAGGCAAGGCGATCGCCGGCCACATCGGCGCCGAACAGCGCCTCGAGTACACCGTCATCGGCGATCCGGTCAACGAGGCCGCCCGACTCACCGAACTCGCCAAGGACGAGCCGACCCGCGTCCTCGGATCGGCTCGCGCCGTGTTCCTCGCCTCCCGCGAGGAAGCCGAGCACTGGGACATCGGTGAGGGCGTCGAACTACGCGGACGCGGGATCGAGACACTGCTCGCCCGACCGCTCATGGCGCCATACCGGCAGGACTGACTCGTCGAGCGTCAGAGCGCGGTGGAGGGTCAGCTCTCGTCGGTCTTCTTCGCCGGTGCCTTCTTGGCTGCCGTCTTCTCCGCAGCCGTCTTCTCCGCAGCCGTCTTCTTTGCGGTGGCCTTCTTGGCTGCCGTCTTCTTCGCAGCCGTCTTCTTTGCGGTGGCCTTCTTGGCTGCCGTCTTCTTCGCAGCAGCCTTCTTCGCGGGCGCCTTCTTGGTGGTCTTCTTGGCCGCCTTCTTCGCCGGGCCGCGAGCTCGACGGTCGGCGAGCAGTTCCATGGCGCGTTCGGGCGTGATCGACGCGACGTCGTCGCCCTTGCGCAGGCTGGCGTTGGTCTCGCCGTCGGTGACGTACGGCCCGAACCGGCCGTCCTTGATGACCATCGGCTTGTCGGAGACCTCGTCGTTCTTCTCGAGGTCACGCAGCGGTGGGGCCGCGGCCTGGCGTCCGCGCCGCTTGGGCTCGGAGTAGATCTTCAGCGCCTCGTCGAGGGTGATCTCGAAGAGCTGTTCCTCGCTGGTCAGCGACCGCGAGTCGGTGCCCTTCTTGAGGTAGGGACCGTAGCGACCGTTCTGCGCGGTGATCTCGTCGCCGGATCCCGGGTCGACGCCGACCACACGCGGCAACGACAGCAACCGCAGCGCGTCTTCGAGGGTCACCGACGCGATGTCCATCGTCTTGAACAACGACCCCGTGCGCGGTTTGGGGCCGGCCTTCTTGGCGGCCTTCTTAGCGGTCTTCTTGGCCACGGTCTTGGTGGCCGTGCCGCCGCCGCTCGGGGTGTCGAGCGGAACGACCTCGGCGTCGGAACCCGAACCACCGCCGTTGGGCGCCGGACCTGCGGGAACGGTGGCCGGTGAGCCGCCGTCGTCATCGTCGTCGGAGGGCAGGATCTCGGTGACGTAGGGCCCGAAGCGGCCTTCCTTGGCGACGATCTCGTGTCCGGTCGCCGGGTCGACGCCCAGCGAACGACCCTCCTGTGGCGTCGAGAACAGTTTCTCGGCGACCGCGAGTGTCAGTTCGTCGGGGGTGATGTCGGCGGGCAGATTGGCGCGCTGCAAGTCTGGCTCGGCGTCCGGCGCCGCAACGTTTCGCTCCAGGTACGGCCCGAATCGGCCGACGCGGACGTAGACCGTGCGTCCCTGCTCGTCGTCGAAGAGCCGGATCGAGTTGACCTCGCGGGCGTCGATCTCCTCGAGGTTCACGCCGACCAGCTTCTTCAGGCCACCATGCTTGGCGACCTCCGAACCGGCTATTTCCGCGTCGTGCTCGGCGTTGGGAGCCGCGTCACCGAAGTAGAACTCGGTCAGCCAACGGGTGCGGTTCTCCCGACCGCTGGCGATCTCGTCGAGGTCGTCTTCCAGGGAGGCGGTGAAGTCGTAGTCGACGAGGCTCTGGAAGTACGCCTCCAGCAGCCCGACCACCGCGAACGCGATCCACGACGGCACCAGGGCATTGCCCTTTTTCACGACGTAGCCGCGGTCCTGGATGGTGCCGATGATCGACGCGTAGGTCGACGGCCGGCCGATGCCGAGCTCCTCGAGCACCTTGACCAGCGACGCCTCGGTGAACCGGGCGGGCGGGTTGGTGGAGTGACCGTCGGCCGAGAGCTCGGTGGCGGTGAGTGCCTGCCCTTCGCGCAGCTGCGGTAGCCGGTTCTCGGCGTCGTCGGCCTGACCGCCCGCCTGATCGTCGACCGTCTCCACATACGCAGACAGGAAGCCGGGGAAGGTGATGGTGCGACCCGACGCGGCGAAGGTGCAGCGCTCGCCGCTCGCCGCGGTGCCGGAGATGCGCAGACTCAGCGTGGTGCCCTTGGCGTCGGCCATCTGCGATGCGACCGTGCGCTGCCAGATCAGCTCGTAGAGCCGGAATTCGTCGGTCTCCAGCTGACCCGCGACCTGACCCGGTGTCCGGAAGCTCTCGCCGGCCGGACGGATCGCCTCGTGCGCCTCCTGCGCGTTCTTCACCTTGCGGGTGTACTGACGCGGAGTCGGGTGAACGTAGTTGTCGCCGTACAGTTCCCGAGCCTGCGCGCGGGCGGCGTTGATGGCCGACTCGCTCAGCGTCGTCGAGTCGGTACGCATGTAGGTGATGAAGCCGTTCTCGTACAGACGCTGCGCGATGCGCATGGTCCGGTCGGAGCTGAACCGCAGCTTGCGGCCGGCCTCCTGCTGCAGCGTCGACGTCATGAACGGCGCATACGGACGACGGGTGTAGGGCTTCTCCTCCACCGACGTCACCGACATCGCCGCACCGCGCAGTCCCGCGGCAAGCGCCTCGGCACGGTCGGCGTCGAGCACGACGACGCCGTCGGAACGCTTCAGCTTGCCGGTCGACTCGAAGTCACGGCCGGCCGCGACGCGAGCGTCGTCGACCGAGACCAGTCGGGCGCCGAACGTGCGCGGCGACGCCTGCTCACCGGCGTCGAGGGTGGCGGCGATATCCCAGTACTCGGCGGACACGAAGGCCATGCGTTCGCGTTCACGTTCGACGATGATCCGGGTGGCCACCGACTGCACGCGGCCTGCCGACAGCTTCGGCATGACCTTCTTCCACAGCACCGGGGACACCTCGTAGCCGTAGAGGCGGTCGAGGATGCGTCGGGTTTCCTGTGCGTCGACGAGGTCGATGTCGAGGTCGCGGGGATTCTCCGCGGCGGCGCGGATGGCGGGCTCGGTGATCTCGTGGAAGACCATCCGCTTCACCGGGATCTTGGGCTTGAGGGTCTCGAGGAGATGCCAGGCGATCGCCTCGCCCTCGCGGTCACCGTCGGTGGCGAGGTAGAGCTCGTCGACGTCCTTCATCAGCGACTTCAACTCGGTGACGGTGGATTTCTTGTCGGGCGACACCACGTAGAGCGGCTCGAAGTTGTCGTCGACGTTGACGCCGAGTCGGGCCCAGGACTGTCCCTTGTACTTGGCCGGCACGTCGGCCGCGCCTCGCGGCAGATCGCGGATGTGCCCGCGGGACGACTCCACCACATAGTTGGACCCCAGGTAGCCGGCGATCTTGCGTGCCTTGGTCGGGGACTCGACGATCACGAGTCGTCGCAGTGCCCGCCCACTCGTGGGGGTTGCGGTGCTGGTATCGGCCACCGGCGGTCCTTCGTTGTCTGAGCTCGGTTACGAACTTCTGCGTGCCGCGGATCGAAATATCGAGCACGCCTGTTCGACTGGTTTGTACCTTATGTATAGCGCTATTTGCACATCCGAATTCCGCCGACCACCCTCCGATGTGACCAACGACGCTTCCCGGAGACACGGAAAGGGCTGGTCAGCCACCAGTTCGACGATCGGCCGACACGTTTGCGCAACTGGTGCTCACACAGCTGACGGGCAGTCGGCAGCGCTTGTCGGGCCGCGTCCGACGTAGGCCGGTCACACAGCCGACGGCCAGTCGGTGACTGCGTCGGCCGACGGTGGACCGCCGACGTACTCGACC